>CAZKUQ010000032.1:0-16312 GCA_964555965.1 uncultured Coxiellaceae bacterium | reverse complement strand
GGAATTTCGTTTTTTAAAATATCGTTTGGTAATTTTTCTAAATCGAATCTTGAATTTGTCATGATGTGTCTCGTTTGTGTGTATTGGAATTATTAGAATTATAATTGCGCAATATTAATGCGTTATTGGATATTCAGTCAAATAGATTATTCAGGTCGCGAAAGTGGTGCGGGATTGACGTTTTCCATGGACTGCAGTAAATTTGCAATACCAAGAAAATGCTGAAAAAACTTATGCCTATCTTAAACATTGCTGGTTACCAATTTGTGCCGCTCAACAACTTAGATGACCTCAAAACTCAACTAGTTGCGTTATGTAAGGCTCATGCTTTATTAGGTACGATTTTACTCAGTCCAGAAGGAATTAATATTAATTTAGCTGGCGAAGTCACTGATGTTGAATTATTTTTATCAGCGATGAAAGCAATTAAATTTTTTAGTGAGATGCGTTTTCATCAGACTTATTCAACTATGATTCCATTTCAATCATTAAAAATTAAAATTAAAAAAGAAATCATTACCTTTCATCAACCGAAAGCAAACCCACTGAATGCTGGACGTGCTTCTAGCATATCACCAGAAGAGTTAAAAAAATGGTTAGATGAAAAACGTGATATCACTTTATTAGACACACGAAATGATTATGAATTTCGTTTCGGTACTTTTATTGGCGCTATTAATTTACATTTACACAATTTTAGCGAGTTAGCAGAAGCGGTGACAACCATTAATCCGCATAAGCCGGTTGTGATGTTTTGCACAGGTGGTATTCGTTGTGAGAAAGCAGCACTTTATATGCTGCATAATGGATTTGATCAAGTTTACCAATTAGATGGCGGTATTCTGGGTTATTTTGCGAAAGTAGGTGGTGCACATTATCAAGGAGAATGTTTTGTGTTTGATGAACGCATAGCGCTGGATCCGCAACTAAAAGACACTGATACCATCCAATGTCTTGCTTGTCATGGACCGGTTAATTTGGAAGATCAGCATTCTCATGCTTATGTGCGAGGTGTTTCTTGTCCTTCATGTCAAGCGATATCTAGTTAATGTTGGTGATATATGCGTCTTGCATATAAATTCATTTACTTTATTTTTATTTATCTTAATTTATTTTCTGCTGTTTATGCAGCGGAACAGCCAAAAAATACAGCCTATTTTTTGACTTTATCTGATATTCATTTTGATCCCTTTGTTTCATGTTATCGAATCAAAGAAAAACCTTGTCCTGTGATTCAACAATTACGTTATTCTTCTGTTACAAAATGGCAATCGATTTTTTCTCAATATGATAAAACACACATGGCTTATGGATTAGACACTAATTATCCGCTATTAACATTATCTCTTCGTGAGGCAGCCATTGTTGCTAATCAATATCATCCAGGGTTTGTCATTATTTTTGGTGATTTTTTAGGACATGATTTTCGCCGCTATTATAAAAAATATGCGCGTGATCCATCTTCGGAAGGATACCAACAATTTGTTAATAAAACATTGCAATTTATTACTGAACAAATTAACAAAACTTTTCCGAATTTGGATGTATATGCAGTGGTTGGCAATAATGATACTTATCAACGTAATTACACCACCAAAATACGCGGTGAATTTTTACGTGATACCGCAGTGACTTGGTCTACTTTAATCAATAACCCATCGAGTCGAGTTGCCATGCAGCAACAATTTTCGAAAGGTGGGTTTTATGCAGTTGATTTACCTGGCCCAGGACATTTGCGTTTAATCACACTTAATTCAGTCATGTTTTCACATAAAGCACTAGGCAAAAATATTGATTTAGCAGCAAAAGAAGAATTAATTTGGTTACGAAATGAATTGATGCAAGCACGAAAAAATAAGCAACAAGTTATATTAGCGATGCATATTCCTGCCAGTTTAGATATTTATATTACGCCTAGAATTCGCTTATTTACCTTAGCAAAATTATGGAAGCCAGCGTATACACAGCAATTTAAATTAATATTAAATGAATTTGCGCCGCAAATTGTTGGTGTGTTATCAGGGCATTTACATACTGATTGGTCACAAGTACTCACGGTAAATGAAACGGATGAAACATTTATATCGGGTGTTCCATCTGTTAGTCCTGTTTATCGAAGTGATCCTGGGTTGAAGCTTTTCCGTTATACATTTCCTCCAGTTAAAATTGAAGGCGCCGACACCTTTTTCTATCCCCTTCACAAAAAAACGTGGGAAGTGAAATCATTTTATGCAAATAACGGCGGTGCAGATGGTGTCACTGGAAATGAATTTTTATTTTCATCTATCTGCCCACGGTCAATTGGTGGTTGGCTGACAGGTGATCTGGGAAAGAACCCAACATTAGGATAACGTGGCTTCGTGCTATCGACAAAATCACGCATCATTTTACGCTCACCGGTTTCGCAGCCTTTCTTAAATATCGAATAACCCTTACAAAATAAGCCAAAACCACCAAGAACACCCAATATAGTTAATGGCGTGGATAATCCAAATGTTGAAACTTTTCCGGCAATACTTAAGCCTATTAAAGCAACACCTAAAAACATGCCCATGATTCCCAGAATTTTTTTACAGATAGATGGTTGGCCATCAGTTGTGTGTAACATAAGTTTTTTATAATGATCCTGATGTTCTGGAGTAGGATCCAAAGCTAGTTCAATTGATTTATTCAATATAGTGGTATGTAGTTTAACATCAAAATTAACACGATTTTTATGCGCTGTTTCTTGTTTTTCAGTAACAGTGTTAAATAACTTAAATCCTGTTTCCCGAACTTGTAATAAATCAGGTTGCAAATCAACGCGTAATGAATTTAATGCAGTAGTGAAATTTGTTTTTGCATTTTCAAAACAATTAAGCTCATATTTTTTAAGCGCTTCCTGAGACATTAAATTTAATTGAATAGGATACTGACTGTGTAATGTTTCAAATTGATTAATGGCTTCATCTGGTGCGACAGGATTAGTTCGCAATAATCCCATGATTTTTTCCGCAAAATCTAGATTGATTTCGTCATCAAGAAAATTAAGCATCTGCCATAGCATGCCGCATAATTGATAGTACTTTTGCCGCGCCATTGCTTGCGGCAACAAATTTGCTTGATTGGGTTGTGTATCGATGAAGTAAATTTTTTGCTGAATGTCTGCCAATACACTGCGAATTTTCCAATGCTGATTAGCAGGATTGGCATTGTCATAATCAGAAAATTGTTGAACAATGACATTTGCTAATGAGCTAAATAAATCTCCTGGCGCATTAATTAAATGCTGCATATATTGATTGGACTGCAATGCTTGTAATTGATTTTGTAATGTCTGAATGCTAGTTTTTTGGTTTTGAATAACTATTTTAGTTTGTTCTATTTCATGTTGTTGCTGCGATTGTTTGTTGAGTAAATCACGTTTCGTTATATTTTTTTCTTGTAATTTTTTTTCTAACTCAGTTAAATCGCAACTTTCATTTGAATTAATGTTTTGATTTACTTGTGTTAAACGTTTTTGATAATCAGATAAATTTGTCTGAATAACACGTCGATTAGTATAGCGAGTATTAAGCGAGGTAGCTGTTTCACGCTGTTGAGTTAAAAAGGGCTGCATTTGTTGTTGTAGTTGATAAATGGTTGCTTGTAATGTAGGAATATTGCGATTATCAATTTGCGATCTTAAATCAATATTCAACGTAATAATGCGTTGTTGAACTCGGTCAAGTTGCGCAGTTAATCTGCCAACATTTTCATTTGCAATGCGCAATCGATGTTCTAATGAATGTTTCTCTTGATCAATCGTATTTCTGCTAGATCGTAATTTTTCTAATTGGCTTATAATAGAATAAATGCGTGAGCTTAAATTCATATCGCCAAACACATGCATAGTATCAACAAAATCATGGTGATGATGCCCATGCTGATGATGTCTTGGAAACATATGTGAGACAGAATCCATCTCTTGTTGATAGGTTAAACTTGATAATTCACTTTCTAGCGAAGCAATTTGCGCTGAGTAACTACTATGCTGTTGATGGAGTTGACGTAGTGTTGAGTTATCATGACTGATATTTTGACGATAAACACTTAGTTGTTGATTTAAATTTATTTCGTCTTGTTGTTTTTCTTTTAATTGAATATTCAATCGAAGAGTTTCAATTTGCTGCTCAAATGGTTGAAGTGAAGATGAAGTTTTAATTTGCAGCGCTTCAAGTTCTTTGATTTGATTTTCAATTTCGGTGATACGCGTTTTTGTCTCTTCAATAATATTCGGTAATGTTAAAGAGTCAATTTGGGCGGTAATATGGTTGATATCATCTTCAATAGGTCTGATGTCATTCGTAATAAATTGCTGCAACAGTTGTTCTTGATTTAATTTTTCTTGTTGTTTAGCGTCAAGCGTTAATTGACGAGTTAAAATGTCACCAGAAATAGAATTGACACTAGATTGCCAAGCATCGATTTCTTGCTGATTATAAATGGGAATGGTGCGATTAATTTTTCTTCCTTGCATAATGTTCATCCTTTTCTGGTGTTGAAAATGAGATATGAGCATTACGCTAATGGATATCAGCAAAAAAATCAAACTATCTTATTTTCTTTTTATTGATATGGTATATTCGCCGAAAAAGATGTTCTTTATTCAGTAGAACATTCAAAAAAGCAAAAAAGGATATTAAATGCGAGGGAATTATGACTGGTGCAAGAAATGATAACCATATTGACACGGACGATATTCCAAATGAAATGTTACTCCAATTATTTGACCAAATTGAAAACACACGAGTGTTAGCCCATGTTAGACTAGTTTCAAGGTTATGGTATGCTGGCGTAGATCAATTAGCTAAAAATCGTTTGCGAAAATATTTTCCAGATAAATATTCCCAACTTTCTCATTCAGATTACCAAAAATCAATTGGTGAAGTTAATTGGTTTTGCGAATTAAGCGCAACCTTACGTCAAATATGTCATGGTTTTGAAAATGATGAATTGATTAGCTATTTATATATTCGAGCATTTAATGTCGAACAAATTGAAATAATATTAAAAGATGATAAACGCAAATCTTATATATTTTTAAAAGATGGCGCAGGAAATACTATATTTGATTATTTGCAAAATTGTCCATTAGTGGCGAAACAAAAAATTAATGATTTGATTTTTAAAACATTCAGCGAGCAGTTAAACAACTCCTTATTTGACCCAAAAACCAATCAATATCCATGGGCCCATCTTGTTTCTGAATTTAATGCGAGTGATGCCATTGCTGCAAAATTATTGCTGGCGGTGATGTGTCATCAAAATGAGGTTATTCTTCAGTGTGAAATTAAAGATGAGCAATTACCAAAGTTATTAGCATTAGCGCTTGATATGCATCAACCCGATACCTTTTTAATTTTGCTAGCGAAAAAACCTGAATTAATTTTTAAATTAATTTATTTTCAAAATGTTCGAGCAGAATGGTGCTTTGATTTGGAAACATCACAAAAGCTATTTCAAATTATTTTACAGTTAACTCTTAATGATGATCCGCATAAGCGAACATTACTTCAGTGGGCAGTTATATTAAACCAACAAGAATATATTAAACAATCAACGCCAATCAATCTTCCTGAATTGTCGCAGAAAATTAATGGCGATTTTCCAGTTGATTTTGCTTGCCATCATATCGATTTGAGATTGGTTCATTGTTTACAAGAAAAAAATGCGACTCTGATTTCTCAATCTAATAATATTTTAGCTAATGCTGCATTTTGCGGAAATATATTATTGTTACAAAAATTGTTATCAGATAAAACAATTGCAACACCTCATCAACTACAGCGTGCTTTATCAGAAGCTGTTAGTACGGGTCAGTTAAATTCTGTCATGTTATTATTAAAACATGGCGCAATTATCGATGATAAAATAATCAATACGGCTATTTCATCTGCACAATTTCATTTATTACGTTATTTTGCAGCACGGCCAGAATGGCAAACACATATAAAAAATGTATCTTTTTCAGCGTGCGCAACGTTGATTTCTAATGAAAGAAATTTTCAAATATTTAAATTTCTTGTTGATCATGGATTAAATATAAAAATCTGTGATACGAAAACAGATAAAAATTTATTGCATATTATCGGAGAAAAATCATTAAATGCGCCGCGATTGATTCATTATTTAGTTGAGAAGGGTGTCGATATCAATGCCTATGATAAAAAGAAATGTACGCCATTAACTTATGTATTTAAAAATTTACCAACCAATGTAGATCCACAACCATTTTTATCTAGGATTATTCAATTTATTTTAGCAGATGCAGATACATCTTTGTTAATTAGTAACCATTCGCAACGATTTTTAGCACAACAAACACTAGCGAATACCGAACGTCGTGTTATTAATGAGCTTGATCGACTTTCACCGCAAAATAAAGCGATTGTTTTGGCTACAATTGAAAATGCGAAAACAATAAGATCACAAAATAACAGCGTTAACTTGCAAAAATAAGCGTAACAGCTTAGCCCCATTGCCATTAAGTTAAGGATCTTAAACCTTAAACAATATGTCATGCCAGCTAAAAGCATGCTGGCATGACATAAATACTCTTGACTTAATAGTGGGGCTGAGCTGTTACAAATAAGCTTAGTAACCCGGACATGTTGCATGTCCGGGATGAACAGCTATTAAGCTTTCAAACCAAACGGCATGCCAATTTCATTCCTTGCATGGTGCCAGGACAAGTCATGAGAATATTAACATCACTGGGTGATGCAAAAGCGCCGAAAGAAAACATTGAAGTAGAAAGAAATGATGCTAGTAAAATCTTTTTCATATTTTTTATCCTCGTTATTATTTTTAAGAAAACCTTAAGTAATATCGAGGGTCTTGTGAAGATTGTCGACTAGAGAATTTAAAAATTATCTTCAGGTATCACAGGCATGCTTTCTGCAAATTTGCGCATCACATCGCTTGCATGTGAGTGTGCAAGTGCAAAACCACGAAAGAGAGTAACGCTTAAACGTAATAACACGAGATTAGTAATAGCAATAACGGTAGCAGTTCTGATACCAGAAATTGAATAAAAACCAGTTTCACTTAAGCCAATCGCTTCATTTTGGCCAAGTGTTGCAATTGATTTGCGTTCAATAAGATCATCTTTATAAGAAATATGTTGCACATCAACTTCACCTTGAACAATGATATAAATGCTATCAACACGATCACCTTGAGTGACAATCGTTGAGCCGGCGGGAAAATGTTCTTCTTCTAACAATTCAGCCAATATTCTAGTTTCCTTGTCATTCAATTCCTTAAAGCAAGGCTGCATTTTTATCAGTGCAATTTTCTGTTCAGTACTCACGGCCATGGCTATCATTCATCCTGAATATATATCTTTAATTATATATTATTGTTGGATTTTGATTTTTAATTTGAATATTTTTAGCACTTAAACATTATTATTTGATTATATTAAAATTTTATTTATTTAAGATTGTTATCTGAGTTGAAATAAAACTAAATATGCCATTTAGTTTTATTATCAAACATTGAAAGAAATCTATTTGTTGACCAGATTAAAGATCTACATGTTTTGGCGAATATAAATCGGGAAACCTATCTATATTTGTAATGTCTTCAGCGGCTAATGGTAAATTAACCGCTTCAATGTTTGCGATAACATGATTTATTTTATCCATGCCAGGGATGGGAATAATATGGTTGCCCTTAGCGAGTAACCACGCGAGAGAAATCGCATAACTTGATGTGTGGTAGGGAGTTGTTAAATTTTCATATAGTGGCGACTTCGCTAATTTAGCATGATCTGCCCAGCTACCTAATGGACAATAGGGCACGTAAATGATGTTATTTAATTTACAATAATCAATTAAACCATTTTTAAAATCGCCTTTACAAAATGGATTACATCTATTTTGTACCGCAGAAATTTTAGTGAGACGTGATGCCAATTTGATTTCTTCTAGTGTGACATTGGCAATGCCAATATGGTTAATTTTTCCTTCATTTTTTAACTTTATCAATTCACCAATTGAATCTTCCAATGGAACAGCTGGATCAGGACCATGTAAATAATAAAGCGAATGTGTGGACAAATTTAAATTGATTAAGCTTTGTTCGCACGCATCGCGTAATTTTTTGGGATGTCCACCGCGTAATCCCCAACCACCATTGGGACGAGTCGCACCGCCTTTAGTAGCAATTAAAATATTATTTGTCTTATCTAGATGTTTGAGTGCTTTGCAAATTAATTTTTCATTGTGGCCTTTATCTGAATCATCAAGGCCGTATACATCAGCAGTATCGATAAAATTACCACCACGTTGTAAAAACAAATCAAGTATTTTAATTGATTCTTGTTGTGATGGTCTGTCAGTAATTGAAAGCGGCATGGCGCCAAAACCAATCGGAAAAAGTGAGTATTGATGTTTTAATGTTGTCATTGTTTAAATGTCTTTTTAAATGTGAGATATTATCGTCAAAAATAATAGAAGATTAACTATATTTATGAAAGGATTTATATGACGATGCAATCAATCAATCTGCGTGAATTATCTTTAGCAGATGAAACAGCTTTTTTGCAGGCCATGCATCGCAGTCGCCCATTGCATGATCTGTGGATGAAATCGCCTTTAACTCACGATGAATTTATGGAGTTTTTCCATCGTTATCAGCAACCAAATCAGAAAAGTTTTTTACTAATCAACGAAGCAAATGAAATTGTCGGCGTTTTTAATTTAAATGAAATTGTTCGTGGTGTGTTTCAAAATACTTTTTTAGGATACTCAGTTGTGATTGATTATGCTGAAAAAGGATACATGAGTAACGGCCTTAAATTAATTCTGGAAAAAATATTTATTGATCTCGAGCTCCATCGGGTTGAAGCTAATATTCAACCATCGAACATGCGATCCATTAATTTAGTTAAAAAAAATGGATTTAGAAAAGAAGGTTTCTCACCAAGATATTTAAAAATTAATAACGAATGGCGTGATTTCGAGCGCTGGGCCATGACATATGAAGATTGGATTGAGGTAAATCAATTATCTTAGTAAGCCAATCATTTGATCAATCCGCGATTTTGGCATTCTACAAGCAGCCAACGCAGTCCATCAGTGATGTTGGAGTTTTTTAATATAGCATTAACATTATCAAAATATTTTGCTTCACCTTCATAACAGCCAGTGATTGTTCCTTGTTTATCATGCCAGAAATAAACGTAAATGAGTTCAGTGTGTTTTGACATTTCTTCTGTGACTGCACCTAAATTTAATAAATCCGCTTCATTAACACTTGCGCCAAGTTCTTCGTTTAGTTCACGAGTGATCGCTTGTGTTGGCGTTTCATTCGCTTCAATTTTCCCACCGAATTCAGCTAAATAACCAGGAAAAGTAGGCCAATCTAACCCACGTTGTTGTAATAAAATTTTTTGATCTTGTGTTAGTACCAAACAACCGACATATCGATTTTTAAAAATGGATTCATCTGTTTGATCAAAAATAATTTGATAGTTCATGTGCATGTCACCATTTTACTTTTAGCTGAGGCAAATCTGTTAAATCGTACTTTGTGAAAACTAATGTATCGCTAACTTTACCATCAACATCGATACGATCTGTTTGAAGAACAGATTGTAAACGGTAATTTAATTTTTCAGGAATTTTTTTGCTACGAATATTATTAATATCGCAAGTGATTGTGATACATTTTACACTTAATTGCTTAAATGCGTATTGTGTTAATGCGTTCACTGCTTCGGTCATTAATCCTTTTCTTGCTTGCGAAGTCCTTATCCAATAACCAATTTCAATGCTAGGAACATCCCAGTCAAAATGATGGTATCCTGTGCTGCCAATAAATTGATTAGAAATTTTATCAAATATAAATAATGGCAAATAAGGTTCTTCATTCTTTTTTAAAAGCCAATTTGCAGCAGCTTGCCGAACAAAAATTTCTGTTTCATCAGGAGATGGTTTTTGCATAGCCCAGGGCATAAATTTTTTTAATTCATCAAGTGATTCAATGATCGCCTCATTAACAACGCGACCATCTCCAAGTTGCGGGGGTCTTAGCAGTAAACGAGGTGTTTCGATTGGCATGGGTAAATCAAGTAGTATCGGTTTCATCTTTATTGCACATAATTTTTATTAAGATAATATACTATAACACGCTATACATTTTTTCTTAACCTTTCACACATGCTAATGGTTTTAAAAAAGCGACACGACGTGCTAATCCTGCCAATTCTGTTGCTTCAACGACTTGGTGCACATCTTTATATGAATCAGGTGCTTCTTCAGCAACACCGCGCATCGAATGTGATCGAATATAAATTCCTTGTTGTGCTAATTCATCAACGAGTTGGTGGCCACGCCATTTTTTTAACGCTTGATGACGGCTCATGCGTCGGCCTGCGCCATGACAAGCAGAAGCAAATGCATGATTTAGCTTAGCTGAATTGCCTGCTAATATATAAGATCCTGTCCCCATACTGCCGCCAATGCAAACTGGTTGTCCGATGGACAAATATTTTTTTGGTAGTGATGGATGTTCTGGGCCAAATGCACGCGTTGCACCTTTGCGATGAATGTATATTTCTTTTAATCTTCCATCTACATTGTGTTTTTCGCGTTTGCACGTATTATGCGAAACATCAAATAATGTTTCCAAATATGCATTTGGTATAACTTGATGAAAAGCACGTCGTGTTAACTCAGTAATCATTTGTCTATTGGCAAGTGCACAATTAATTCCACTATGCATAGCACCAATATATTGCTGTCCTTCTTCGGATAAAATAGGTGCGCAAGCTAATTCACGATCTGGTAAATGCACGTTTAAACGTTTTGCTGCTTTTGCGAGTGTTACGAGATAATCGCTGCCGATTTGATGTCCTAACCCACGTGAACCACAATGAATTGAAATCAGAATTTGATCTAAAGATAAACCGTACGCATCGGCGGCTTGTTGATCATAAATTTGTTTTACTACTTGTACTTCTAAATAATGATTACCCGAACCTAATGTGCCCATCTCACCTAATTGACGTTCTTTAGCATGATCGGAAACATATTTTGGTTCAGCACCGTCAATACAACCTTTTTCTTCGATATATTCTAAATCTTCTTTTACACCATATCCTTTATTAACTGCCCATTTTGCTCCACCATACATCACCTCTTCTAATTCGTGCACGGTTAAACGCAGCTCACCTTCGACTCCAACACCTGCAGGTATGATGTCAAACAATGTTTCTGCTAAATTTTCAATGTGCGGCAAAATATCAGATAAAAACAAATTGGTTCGCAGGCTGCGAATCCCGCACGAAATATCGAACCCAACGCCACCTGCTGAAATGATTCCACCATGATTAGGATCAAAAGCAGCAACGCCCCCAATTGGAAATCCATAACCCCAATGCGCATCAGGCATCGTCATCGCAGAGCCGACGAGTCCAGGAAGACTCGCAACATTAATAATTTGCTCACGGACTTTTTCATCCATGGCAGCAATTAATTCTCTACTGCCGTAAAATATCACAGGATGATCTTTATCATCAGTTGTCCAGCGATAATCATCAATTCGTATGATATGTGACATATCCATGTTTAATTCCTTTTTTATACATCCACAACACAACGTGCTTCCCACTCGTCATTTATCTTTTTGACAGATAACATAGTGAGTGTTGCACCTTTTACATCCGTTCCTCTTTCCATATCATCACGCCATGGTTCACCAGATGCTTCACCTTGCCATTGATCACCCTGTTGTGAAATGTTGAATTGTGAAAAAATCAGATTTTTTGCATTAGCATGCGCTAACAATAAATTTAACCACGTGACGAACGCTAATTCGATATCAGATTCTTCAAAAGTAAAAGCCAATGTTTTTTTTGGCTGTATTTTTGATAAATCAGTCATCATGGAAAACATAACGTGCGCAGCATCGACAAAGCAGTCGTTGATGGTTTTTCCTCGGCCGATGATACCTATGTCTGCTTCATGATCGAAATAGTTTTCTCTCATTAGTTGTCCTTGAATGTTTTTCCAAAAAGCACCATTAGTTCTTGTTTAGCTTTCATTAAAATATTTTTTTGTTTGAGAAGTCTATTGCTGATTGATACGGTGTTCCTTTGTGTCGACGACTTTTTAATGCTGAATCTTGTAATGATTTTGCTATTTTTTTAGGATTTTTCCAGGTAAAAACGCCTTCTTCAAGATCAAGTGCACGGCTGTGTTCTGTTACATTTAGCGACCATTTTTTCTTATTGTTAGTGCTCATTAAATTATTTTTTTCACATCCTTGTCATCCTGAGTGCATAGCACGAAGGATCTCCATGAATTTAGTAGGAGATCCTTGCGAGTTTGCCCAGTTGTTTTAACATTTATCCTTTAAATTTTTCTGCTTCTTCAGAACCTTCTGTGACATTGCCAGCACTATAAGAATGGGCGCCTGTTCCCGCTAGTTTGCCTTTATCAACAATTAAATACTCATTGCGAATGGGTTTTCCTTCAAACCAGCATTCGAGTATTTCACGCACACCAGATGCATATCGTGTTTGTGCTGAAAGTGTTGTGCCAGCAACATGAGGAGTCATGCCATGATGTGGCATCGTTCGCCACGGATGATTTTTTGGGGCTGGTTGCGGAAACCAAACATCGCCTGCATAACCTGCTAACTGCCCACTTTGAAGTGCTCTTACCACTGCATCTCGATCGCAAATTTTACCTCGTGCAGTATTAACGAGATAAGCGCCACGTTTCATTTTGCTAATGAGTTTGTCATTAAACAAATGTTCAGTTTCAGGATGCAACGGACAACTTAACGAAATAATGTCACAAATGGGAACAAGTGACTCGACATTATTATGATAAGTGAGCCCTAATTCTTTCTCGATATTTTCCGGTAAACGATGTCTATCTGTGTAATGAAGTTTAACATCAAATGGTTTTAATCTTCTTAAAGTTCCAAGACCAATGCGTCCGGATCCTACAATGCCAACTGTCATGCCTTCAATGTCATACGCTCTTGAAACGCAGTCAGCAATATTCCAACCTTTATTCATCACCCATTGATAAGAGGGAATGTAATTGTGTGCTAACGCTAAAATTGCCATGACATTATGTTCGGCAACACTATTACTATTGCAGTAAGTCACTTCAGCAACAGTCACACCTTTTTCCATGGCTGCTTGCAAGTCAACATGGTCAGAACCAATGCCAGCTGTGATAGCTAATTTTAATTTTTTTGCTTTTGCAAAGCGTTCTTCAGTGAGATAAGCAGGCCAAAAGGGTTGTGATATTACGATATCTGTATCAGGTAATTCTTTTTCAAATACAGAGTTTGTTCCATCCTTATCGGCAGTGACAATAAAAGTATGGCCTTGTTTTTCGAGAAATTGGCGTAATCCAAGTTCGCCAGAAACACATCCCAATAATTGTCCTGGTTTAAAGTCAATTTGTTTTGGAGTTGGTAAGAGTTGTCCATCAGGATAACGTTCTAATTTGGGAATATTATCACGCGCATAAGTTTTTGGATAGCCATCCACTGGATCATCATAAAGCACGCATAAAATTTTTGCCATGCACTTCTCCTTAAAAATGAAAGAATAAATTATCTCCTAGCATAACACTATACATAAATAAATCCGCAAATTAAAAATTCACTTACTTATATGTAATCATGTGGGTATTTATGTTTCTTAAAAATTATTCAGTTGGATAGTTATGTATATCGCCGCGATAATCTTCAACGCAATTTTTCTCTGCATTAATATAATTCGGGCCAATCGGTACTTTGCCATAACCACCAGGAATATCTAATACATAAGTTGGTTGGCAAATTCCAGAAAAATGACCGCGCATTTGTTTCATGAGTGTTTGGCCTTCTGCAATAGTCGTGCGAAAATGTTGCGTGCCTCGAGCTAAATCACCATGATGAAGATAGTATGGTTTAATGCGATTTTTGATAAAGCAGCGCATTAACGTACTTAATACTTCTACATTATCATTCAAATTTTTTAATAGAAGTGTTTGACTCAGCATAGGAATGCCATTGTCAACTAACAAGGCACATGCTTTTGTTGCTTCGGATGTAAATTCTTTAGGGTGATTCGCATGCAGGACAACATAAACAGGTTTGCCGCATTTCAGTGCATCAATCATTTCAGCATTAATTCGATGTGATTCAACAACAGGAACACGCGTATGAATTCTGACGACTTCAACATGTTTGATTGCACATAATCTTTCAAGTAGTGATTTTAAAACAACTGGTTTTAAGATAAGCGGATCACCACCAGTGATGATGACTTCCCATATTTCAGGATGATCATTAATGTAAATAAATGCAGCTTCAAGTTCATGAGGCGCAAGTGTTTCGGAAGAAATAGCTACTTTTTCGCGACGAAAACAAAATCGACAATAGACCGGACAAACGTGAACAGGTGTAAAAAGACAACGATCAGGATAACGATGAATAATGCCTTTGACAGTGGTATAAAGCTCGTCACCAATTGGATCGATTCGTTCTATCGCAGCAATATTTAATTCTTCAACACTGGGTATAAACTGCTTTGCTATTGGGTCATCAATATCAGTTTTATCGATCAGCTCAAACATTTGCTTAGAGATACTAAGCGAAAAATTATCCACCACTTTTTCTAAAGCAGCCAGGTTGTTTTTGTTGATCAAATCATGTTGAAGAAGTCCATCCAGTGTGTGAATTGTTTTTTTATTCATATAGTTATGATTGTTAAATCTGTAATGATGTGTCTATTATACAGAAGTAAGAGTAGATGCCAATGAGATGAAAATATAAATTCCTATATCAATTCAATATAGGAATTTATTAGATTTTATTTTCTGCCAATTAAATTCATGATAAGTGATGCAACAAACAAAACTAAGAAAATAATAAAAACGATTCTCGCAATTTCTGTTGCTACCACAGCAACACTCGTAAAGCCTAACACGCCTGCAATAACAGCAACGATTAAGAACGTGAGCACCCATTGTAACATAGCAAGGCTTGCAAACGTTGCACCTGTTGCGTACATAATGAATGACAAAACGAAAAAAATTAAAAATACAATAAAAATAATTTTAGCTATTTCAACTGATATGACAGCGACACCAGTAAAGCCTAAAGCAGCAGCAAAAAGAGCAACAATCAAAAATAATAGCGCCCAACTCAACATATAAACCTCCTTGTTATTTCATATTTAAAGTTTGATGCAATTTAAAAAAATCGTTCCAGGGATCGGATTTAAGTTTCATTAATCGAATATGTAAATTTTCAATAGTAAATGTATCTGGTTTGATTTTAGTGGATAGTTCATCCCAATTCAGTGGTGTTGCAACGGGCGCGCCTGATTTTGCTCGTGTGGAATAAGGAGCGATGGCTGTCGAATCACGTTGATTACGTAAATAATCATTATCATTATATTCATATCCTTTGACGACATTACTCCATGGTACTTCTTCACCAGTGTTTTCATTTACACGCACGTATCTGATTCGAGATTTATCGCGGTTATCAATTAATTTAAATTGAATATCAAATTTTTTTTCACCAGGATATAAAACAACAGGGATATTGACTAAACCAAATGTGATATAACCTTTCCAGATGGGTCTTGGCATAACAATCCTTGTTAAGATATTCTTTGATTGAATATTTATTTTATCAAGAATTGTAAATTCATTCTGATAATATTGTTTTAGTATTATCCCTATTATATTTGGCAATTATATTAATTGACTATTTTTTTTGTTATCTATTTCAATATGTTGAAAAATATCAAACAAAGATTATCGATACACTTCTCGTTATTCGAGATAAAGTAAATGTAAATATAAATATATTAATAAGGAGAATGGACATGGCAAGAAAATATGGGAAAACTGCGCAAAAAGAAGTAGAAAAAGAAATAAGAAAATATAAAAAAGGAACGGCTCATAGTGGTCCTAAACTTAAAAAAGTAAAAAGTCGTAAACAAGCAATTGCAATTGGCTTATCTAAAGCTCGTAAGAAAGGTGCTAAGGTCCCTAAGAAATCAAAAAAATAATTATTAATCGCGCCCGGAGAGATTCGAACTCCCGACCCTCTGGTTCGAAGCCAGATACTCTATCCAACTGAGCTACGGGCGCAATATTGATTAAATGTGTATCAGTCTGATAGTTCAAAGGGCAAATACTAGAGTACGATGATTGGGTAGTCAATAATAAATCTCATTATTTTCGCGGAGTTCTACCAATGGGACAAGTAATCGTTCACGAGTTATCTTTACTGAACACGCGAATCTCAGTTAAGAAGCCTG
>CAZKUQ010000031.1:9648-16417 GCA_964555965.1 uncultured Coxiellaceae bacterium | reverse complement strand
AATTGTCGACAAAAATGGGGCGATTATTTCAGAATTTCCACTCAACACGCGCGCAAATGCGTGGCATTTTCCGCGGCGAAATCGCATCATCAGCGGCTTAAGTATCGGCGTATTAGTGGTCGAGTCAGCACTTAAAAGCGGCTCATTAATCACAGCAAGGCTCGCTGCAGAAGAGGGTCGAGAAGTGTTTGCTATCCCCGGTTCTATTCATCAGCCGCTAGCTCGCGGCTGTCATTATCTTATTCAGCAAGGAGCAAAGTTAGTGGAAAAAGTCACTGATATTTATGAAGAAATTGGCATATTAGGCAATTTAATCAGCTCATTAAAAGTGATCAAGACAGAAAAAAATTCTCTTGATTTAGATACGAAAGAGCTGCAAATTCTCGAACAAATTGAGTATGATGTCACCCCTTTGGATGTGATAATATTGCGCACCGGATTGACGGCGAGCGAAGTTTCCTCCATTCTTTTATCATTAGAGCTATGTGGTCGTGTTCAGTCTGTACAGGGTGGATATACGCGCATAGCTTAATTTAGTTACGGTGGGCCGAACATCATATGTTTGAAATCTTAATGTATCTTTTTGAAAATTATATGGATGGCAGCGTTGCACTCAATGCTGATCAAGACACTATTTTTTCTGAATTAGAACAGGCAGGTTTCAGTCGTAATGAAATTGGTCGTGCATTGGATTGGCTTGATGGGTTAAATCGTGTGCAAGAAATCGTGCAAGCCGGGTTCCAATCCACGCCTCATGCCATACGTCATTACTCAATGGAAGAGAGCGAACGTCTGGGTCTCGATGGGAGAGGGTTTCTGCTTTATCTCGAGCAATTAGGCATTCTGGATCCAATGACTCGTGAAATTGTCATCGATAGGTTGATGGCACTTGATATCCGTGATGTGGATCTGCCGGGCATTAAGTGGGTTGTTTTGATTGCTTTATTTAACCAGCCAGATAAAAAATCAGCATTATCTCTTTTACAAGACATGATTTTGTCAGACGCTTTCAGCGTTCTTCATTAAATGGTCTAAAATGAGATATGCTTAACCCTTGTTCATAAAATTTACGTTATATTGTCTATAAATGTTGCCAAAGGAAGATTTGCTGACATGACACAACATCTTGTCATCGTAGAGTCACCTGCGAAGGCGAAAACGATTAAAAAATATTTAGGTACTGGTTATACCATCGTTGCCTCGTATGGTCACGTTCGCGATTTACTACCCAAGGAAGGTGCTGTTGATCCAACACATGACTTTGCTATGCGTTATGAGTTGATCAAAAAGAATGAAAAGCATGTGGCTGAAATTGTCAGTGCAATGAAAAGTGCTGATGCACTATACCTTGCCACTGACCCTGATCGTGAAGGTGAAGCCATTTCTTGGCATATTTATACCATTCTCAAAGATAAAAAAGCATTAGGAAAAAAACCGGTTCATCGCATTGTATTTCATGAAATTACCAAGTCAGCTATTCAAGCAGCTGTTGCAACACCGCGTGAGATTTCAATGGATTTGGTGAATGCACAGCAAGCACGTCGTGCATTAGATTATTTAGTTGGTTTTAATTTATCACCATTGCTGTGGAAAAAAATTCGTTATGGTTTATCGGCTGGCCGTGTACAAAGTCCAGCATTACGCATGATTGTTGAGCGTGAAGAAGAAATCGAAAAATTTGTGAGCCAAGAATATTGGGATATTGAAGCAGCATTGAATGCGGAGAAAAAAGATTTTACTGCTAAATTAACTGTGTATGATGGGACGAAGCTCGAGCAGTTTTCTATCACTAATCAAGAACAAGCAGATAGCATCAAAACACATTTACTCAAAGATGCAAATAGTATATTACGCGTTGCGAAAGTGGAAAAGAAACAACGTAAACGCAATCCTGCCTCTCCTTTTATTACTTCTACTTTGCAACAAGAAGCAGCACGTAAATTAGGCTTTGCTGTTCAACGTACCATGCGTATTGCACAACAATTATATGAAGGAATTGAGATAGATTCTGGTTCGGTTGGTTTGATCACCTATATGCGTACCGACTCCGTTAATCTTGCACAAGATGCCATCACGGAAATTCGTGCATTAATTGCTGAACGTTACGGTAAAGAAAATGTTCCTGAAGAAGCACGTATTTATAAAACTAAATCGAAAAACGCACAAGAAGCGCATGAAGCAATTCGTCCCACTTCTGTATTTCATACACCGGAATCGGTTAAAGCATTTTTATCGCCAGAACAATTTAAATTATATGATTTAATTTGGAAGCGTACGGTTGCGGCGCAAATGATTTCAGCCACCATTGATACGCTTACGATTGATATGATGGCAACCGATAAACATCATTTTCGTGCAACAGGATCGATTGTTGTCGATCCAGGATTTATGCGTGTTTATCAAGAAGGATCGGACGACAAGCCAGAAGAATTAGGTGAAGAGCATTTGTTGCCGCACTTAGAAGAAGGTGATGAAGTAAAATTAAATGAGCTAGTTTGCCATCAGCATTTCACCGAGCCGCCACCGCGATATTCTGAAGCCACATTAATTAAAGCATTAGAAGAATATGGCATTGGCCGTCCTTCTACTTATGCCGCCATCGTATCAACGTTACAAACACGCGAATATGTCGTGTTAGACAACAAACGATTTTATCCAACTGATATTGGCCGCATTGTGAGTAAATTTCTCACGCAATATTTTACAAAATATGTTGATTATAATTTCACAGCACAGTTAGAAGATGAATTAGATGAAATTTCACGCGGTGAAAAAGAATGGGTGCCATTACTAGAAGGATTTTGGGATCCTTTCAAAAACCAAGTGGATAATATTGCTGAAACAGTGAAACGCAAAGATGTGACACAAGAACAGCTTGATGAAAAATGTCCTGAATGCGGCAAGCCGCTTTCTATTCGTCTAGGCAAACGTGATCGATTCATTGGATGTACAGGATATCCTGATTGTTCATACACGCGTGCGATGGAAGAAAAAGCAGAAGATGCATCACATGATGCAGAAATAGTAGAAGGGCGCGAGTGCCCAGATTGCGGCGGACAATTAAAAATTAAACATGGTCGATATGGAAAATTTATTGGCTGTGGTAATTATCCAAAATGCAAACACATTGAATCATTAAATAAGCCAGCAGAGACAGGTGTTGAATGTCCTGAATGCAAGCAAGGCAAAATGGTCAAACGCCAATCGCGTCGCGGCAAAGTTTTCTTTTCTTGTAATCGTTATCCCGATTGCAAATACGCAGTTTGGAATGAGCCGATTGCACAAGCGTGTCCGAAGTGTGCTTGGCCAATCTTAACGATAAAAGTGACTAAGCGTCGTGGCACGGAACATGTTTGTCCGCGTCAAACTTGCGGTTTTGTGAAGCAAATCGAAGAAGTGAAAGAGTAAGATTAGATTCCTGCCGGTACCTATCAAATTTTGATTATAAACACGAATCTCGGTTAAGAAGACTTGTCATTCCCGCGAAAGCGGGAATCTCTCTCAGTATTATTTTTAGATCTCTGGATGCCACCTCGCGCAAAAACGCGCGGCTGGCATTGACAATGTTCTTGCCTAATTGCTTAACCAGAACTCGCGTTATAAATTTCAAATGCGAATTCTGGATGGTCATGCCAGCGGAAGCTGGCATCTAGGTTCGGTGGGACGTTTGTAAAAATCGAATAAGGCTTGTTCATCATCAAAAAAAACAAAATCCTATCATTTTTGTATTGATACCCTTATCCTCTACTAAGCTTTTACCCCCAACAAAAATAGGAAAGCATATATGTTTTCCACAGGTACCAGACTTTAAGCACAAAGGAGATATATATGTCAGATTACTCTACTGGAGAATTCGGAAATTTTAAAATTTCGCCAGGAATGGGAAAACTTATTGTTCTTGCCGTGATTGCGATCTTTATCCTCATTTTACTGGTATCGAGCATAGGGATTGTCGGTGCTGGCCAACGCGGTGTCTTATTGCGATTTGGAGCTGTTACTGGAACGATTAAAAATGAAGGCCTCTACTTCAAAATTCCTTTCGCCGAAGAAGTCGTTCTGATGTCAACGCAGATTCAAAAATACTCTACCCTCTCCACTGCTTCCAGTAAGGATTTGCAGGTGGTAACGACAGAAGTTACCTTGAACTACCAGCTAGATGCCAATGACGTTGGAGAAATTTATCGAACTATGCGCCAGGATTATGAATCTCGAGTTATTCAGCCGTTTGTCCAGGAAGCCGTCAAGTCTGTTGCAGCTAACTTTGATGCCGAACAATTGATAACGCAAAGGCCGAGGGTGAAAGCTGATTTGCAAAATTTGTTAACAAAAAGGCTAGCTCAATTGGGTATCGCAGTGGTTGAACTTTCTATCACTGACTTTAGATTCACACAAGTTTTCCAAGACTCGATTGAGGCAAAAGTGAAAGCAGTTCAACAAGCACTTGAAGCGGAGAATGCTTTAAAGCGTGTTGGCTTTGAAGCGCAACAGGCAATTGTTAAGGCAACCGCTGAAGCCAAGGGATTAGAGCTACAAAAAGCACAGATCACACCACAGTTGCTGGAATTGCGCCAGATAGAAGTGCAGCGTTCTGCCGTAGAAAAATGGAATGGCGTCATGCCATCTGTCGTTACAAGCGGAGCACCGGTACCAATGCTAGATGTGTTTCGCACACAAAAGAAATCAATTCAAGCTGAGTAAGAGGCATCAGGTTATGGGAATTAATTAAATACAATGGTTGTATTACCAGATTTTTCGTTCAGTTGACCGCGATTAGACGTTTGCGGATGAATGCTAAATTGTTTTCCGTAACCATGATCTATTATCGGAGGCAGATTGGTTTGCATTAGAACGAGTTGGATAATTTAAATTTGTTGTAGTTTTACTTATTGTTTTGTGGCTGGATACTGGTGAGCTAGGCGCACTTCGGCTAAGTCCAACCACTGACGCAAGTTTGGCAGTTGTGCTGAGGTCATTTGTTTTGTCAGCGGATAAAGTTGGCTCATCATTTGAAACTAATGGCCGGTAATGATTTGTTGCTGGTGGCGTTGGTTTGGCAGTGACTGCTTTGTAAATACCATAACCAAGTCCTAATATATTCGCACCAATTGCCAAAGCACCCAAAAGATATTTGCCAAGCATGAGTACACCAACAATACCAACTAAGGCAAGTGAACTTGCGAGTGTACCAACCGCGTGTGCTTTGGCTTGTTCTTGATAGGCTTGTTTTTTGGTTGTGTCGTTAGTCAAGACGCTTTTTATGCCATAATAAATACTTGATACAGCATGGTAGGCAACACGCAAACCAACAACTGCTGCAAAAACAATAGGCGTAACAGCCGAAAAAACTGCTGCCGCTGCTATCCCACCTACCACGACCGTGGTTAACCCAACAGCGCTAACCGTTTCGATAGCAGCTTTTAAGATGCTACTTTTTTTGCCATCTAGATGAGCTGCCCGGATAGCTAATCCCATTTGAATAATGGATAATGCGGCGGTTGCGGGGAAAAAGATAAATTGACCGAATTCGGTTAAAAATGTCCGGAGCGTTGAAGTAAAGAAAAGAGAAAAGATAGCGACATTATTAGCGGAACTCACTATTCCAATTCCAAATTCAGCTTTTCCGTTATTTTTAAGCGCTTTTTGTTTGTTTATTTCAATAAGTTCAGTGTTTGTTGTTGGCATGATTAATATCTCATTTTAATTTTCAAAAATTATATTCTCTTTACAAAAAATAAAAAATATCTGAAAATTAACATCATTTTTTACTATTTGGATATAATAATGGGCATACTCGATGATACGGCGATTTTTACAGCTATTGTGCAAGAAGGCGGGTTTAGTCATGCAGCAAAATCATTAGGTTTATCAAATGGTTTGATTAGTCGACGCATTGCCAATCTTGAGGCACAACTGGGGGTGACATTAATTAAACGAACCACCAGACAGTTGCAATTAACCCCAGAAGGGGAACTATTTTGGCAGCATGCTCAGCGGATTCAGCAAGAGTTAAATGAAGCAACAACATTGATTCAGTCGCTTGCAGATAAGCCAACAGGACATTTGTACGTGAGCGCTCCTTTATATTTTGGACGGCATCATCTTATGCCGCTCATTGTTAAATTTCAGGAGAGTTTCCCAGATGTTAAAATCGATTTAATTTTAACAAATCAATATTTAGATCCGATCAAAGAAAATTTAGACTTATTAATTCGCGGCACGGGATATGTTGATCATTCTGTGCTGAAAGATAGTAATATGCGAATGAAATTATTGTTCAAACAAAAAATTCAATTATATGCGAGTCCTGATTATTTGATTAAACATGGGGAACCAAAAACGATTGATGAGCTTATCAACCATCAGATAATTGGTTATGTGGAAAAAACGCATTTACCGGTTGAAATTAAATGGGCATATAAATTAAAAAATCATGAAAAACAAATTTCACTGACTCCAACATTTAATTGTAATGATGTTGAAAGTGGTATTTATGCTTGTTCTTCTGGATTAGGAATTGGTCGATTTTCTGCTGCACCGGTTCAACAAGCATTACGTCAGCAACAACTCAAACCAATTCTAACTCAATATGATTGGGGTTGCTTTGATATGTATGCAGTTTATTCTAATCAAGCGTCATTACCAAAGCGGACGAGATTATTTTTAGATTTTATTGCCTGTGGACTTAAAAATTTATGCGAGAAGCAGGTTTGTTGTTAAAAGGTTTTATACAATAGAAATTGCACAGAAGTTGTAGATAAAAAAAAGGCGG
>CAZKUQ010000031.1:0-9638 GCA_964555965.1 uncultured Coxiellaceae bacterium | reverse complement strand
TACTCTAGGTACCGCCTACACATGCTCAACTCAGGTCTGGCAATCCTTGCCAAAAATACCATCCCTGAACACACAAAACGAGGAGTGGTTGCACAAATCCTTTTTTGCGAGAGTAGTCAATCCGTGACTACGAAACCAAGTATACAGAAATTATGAAAAAAGAAGCGCTTGGATATCTTTTCAAATCGATTTATATATGAATGTGATGATGGTAACCGTGATATTTCTTTTTGGAAATATTTTTTACTATCATATAGATATGAAAATAGTGTGATAAAAGTTTTGCTATAGGCTTTCATCGCAACGAGCAAATTTCCCTACCAATTTGTAAGCTTTAGCTTACAAGTGATAGGGAATTTCACCCCATATTATGTAACTTTTCTTGCAAGTTGAACGCAACGGGCGATAATACGTGAACTACATTAATAAGGCATATTGATTGGATCATGAAACATATTATTGAACATCTTATTCAAGCTGCATTGAAGCAGTTACAAGACGAAAAATTATTACCAAATGCGCCTGTCGTTATTCAAGTTGAAGCAACAAGAGATAAAACACATGGTGATTTAGCATCAAATATTGCTTTGATGTTAGCGAAATCAGTACAAAAAAAACCGCGTGAAGTGGCTGAGATGATTAAAAACGCATTACCAGCCTCTGATTACATCGCAAAAGTTGACATTGCCGGCCCTGGATTTTTGAATTTCTTTTTATCAACAAAAGGGTTATTTGCTGTGGTGCAAAAAATTCTAAAGGAAAAAGAAAATTTTGGGCGTAGTCAAATTGGGCGCGAGAAAAAAGTCTTAGTTGAGTTCGTTTCATCCAATCCAACCGGACCATTGCACGTGGGACATGGACGGCACGCTGCATTTGGTGCAGTGGTTTGTAATTTATTAGACGCGGTTGGTTTTAAGGTGTACCGCGAATATTATGTTAATGATGCAGGCCGTCAGATGGATATTTTGACGACAAGCGTTTGGTTGCGATATTTAGCATTATGCGGAGAAATCTTTACTTTCCCAGCAAATGGGTATCGTGGCGATTATGTCATTGATATCGCAAAAACATTATATGAAAAACATGGCAAAGAATTTTATTTTTCTGCTCAGCAAGTATTTGAAAGTCTTCCACCAGATGAGCCGCAAGGTGGCGATAAAGAAATTTATATTGATGCGGTAATTAATCGCGCTAAAACATTATTGAGTGGAAAATATTTTGTTATTTTTGATGCAGGTTTGCAAAGTATTTTAGATGACATGTCAAATGATTTAGCGGAATTTGGTGTGCAATTTGATAATTGGTTTTCTGAGCGGCAATTTGTTGCAACCGACATTGTTGATCGTGTAATTGAAAAATTACGGGCACAAGACCATGTATATGAAAAAGAAGGCGCACTTTGGTTTCGAGCGACTAGTTTTGGCGATGAAAAAGATCGGGTACTCATTCGTTCTAATGGTCAAAAAACTTATTTTGGTAATGATGCCGCCTATCATATCAATAAATTTGAACGTGGCTTTGATATTGCGATTGATATTTTTGGTTCAGATCACCATGGTTATGTACCGCGTGTAAAAGCAGCTGTGCACGCAGCCGGTATTGATCCTGAACGTTTGATTCATTTGCTGGGACAGTTTGTGACGCTTTATCGTGGTGGTCAGCAAGTGCAAATGTCAACGCGTAGCGGCAGTTTCGTGACATTACGTGAGTTGCGAGATGAGGTGGGTAATGATGTTGCACGGTTTTTTTATGTAATGCGCAAATATGATCAGCATATTGACTTTGACCTGGATTTAGCAAAATCTCAGTCGAACGAGAATCCTGTTTACTATGTACAATATGCTCATGCACGAATTTGCAGTGTGTTGCGTCAATTAAAAGAAAAACATTGGGAATATGATGAGTCAAATGGCTTAGCTCATCTTGATCTTTTAACTGCACCACAAGAGCGTCAATTATTAAATACACTATCACGTTATCCTGATACTATTGTGAATGCTGCCTTGCAATATGAGCCGCATTTATTAACAAATTATATTCGTGATCTCGCAGCGGATTTTCATGCTTACTACAATGCGAATCAATTTTTAGTAGACAATAAAGCATTACGTGATGCACGACTTGCTTTAGTTAAAGCAACTCGACAAGTGCTTATTAATGGATTTAATTTATTAGGTATTACTGCACCAGAGACGATGTAATAATGAAAAAGGAATATTCGCACCGATATGCTGTTAAGCGATCTCGTGCGGGATCAAGGAATCGATTTAAATTGTTGATATCAATCGCCGTTATTATTTTTATTGGCGCTGTTAGCTTTTATGTTTATCGATATTATCCTGAAAAATTAACCATGGCAGGGGAGTATGCAAAACGATTATCTGCTTGGGCAGGAGAATATCGCCAACATTGGCGGCAGAAGCTGGTAAAAGTGAAGGAACTAGCACAAAGCAACGATGCGCCGCCTCCAGAAATTCATTTTGAATTTTATTCAGCGTTACCGAATATGCAAATGAATGCAGCTGATATTGTGCAAGATGAAAAAAATCAGACTCGTACGAAAACAATAAAAAAGAAAAAGTCTGGAAAATCATTAGCAGAAAATACAGCGATAGTTGATGCAGAAGAATTAGAAAACGATATTTCTGAGCAAATCCAACCAGCGAAATAAATTATATTGACTAAGAGAGATAAATAAAATGATCCATAGTATGACAGCATTTTCACGCTTACAAAACCAGGGTGAATGGGGAAGTCTTGTTTGTGAAATGCGTTCCATTAATCACCGTTATCTGGAAATAAGCTTGCATTTACCGGAAACGTTACGAGTAATGGAAATGCCGGTACGTGAACGTATTCGGCAATATGCAAAACGCGGAAAAATTGAATGCAACATTCGTTATCAACCGAGTGCAAATGTGGCAGGTTCACTATTTAGTATAAACGATAAGCTTGCTCAAGAATTATGTCACGCGAGTGAAAAAATTGCTGGCTTTTTGCAAACTGCTGCACCTGTGCATCCAGCTGATATTTTACGCTTTCCGGGAGTGATTGAGACAAAAGAAGCGGATATCAGCTTGCTGCGTGACGAATTATTACAATTAGTTGAAAAAACACTCGCGGATTTAACGAGTGCCCGTGAGCGTGAAGGTGGAGAATTAAAACAATTATTTTTGGGTCGAATGGATTTAATGAAAGAAGAGTTAGAGAAGGTTCGACAACGTTTGCCACAAGTCATGAAAGATGCGCAAGATCGCTTAATTAAACGATTTACTGATGCGAAGTTGGAAATGGATAAAAATCGTTTTGAGCAGGAAATGGTATTATATGCACAGCGAATTGATGTAGCAGAAGAAATTGATCGTACAGAAACACATATTGGTGAGATACGCCGCATTTTAAAGCAAGGTGGTCAAGTAGGCCGTCGACTTGATTTTTTATTGCAAGAACTAAACCGTGAAGCAAATACATTAGGATCTAAATCAGTAGATTCTGTTATCACGCACGCAGCAGTTGAAATGAAAGTATTGATCGAGCAGATTAGGGAACAAGTGCAAAATATTGAGTGATATGTCATCCTGAGCGCAGCGAAGGATCTTCAGAATATATTTTTAGACCCTGTCTTATAGGATGAAACGCTTATAAAAATCGCAATCAAAAATACATCATACAATTTAACGTAAAACCCATACTTGCGTGCGTAATCATCGATGGATAAATTGATTTTGTTTTTAGTGCTAAATAATTCAGTCCGATCCCAGCAGGAATTGAAAATAATAATTCAATTGTTGGCTTATTGAAATGCGCCACGTAAAAAATTGCATCGGCTATCCAATAACTATGCCAACCAATGAAACGATAAAGCGTTAAAAATAAAAATCCGCGAAAGAAAAATTCTTCAGCAAAATAATAAATGGGTAGAAAAAAAAGTTGAATGAAAATAAAAATGGGTAACTTGATATGCGCAAAAGAATAATAAGCTTGAAATGCTGGCAGTTTGGAAAAATAAATGCCAAAGCTAATAAAAATTCCTATCAGAATGGTGAGAGAAATACATAAACTTGAATTTATTTCGGGTAAACATAATCCGATATTTTTATGTGTTAGTTGTATTAAATACCTTGCAGTTAAATATGGAATAGCAAAAAAACCAACGAAAACGTACATAATTAAAAAAAATAAAGATGATAAATGTTCAGGGTTGTACACGCCACCAAGAAAAATTCTATAAATATATGGTGCATTTATTTCTAGCAACACAATGACATAACAAAATGCAATTAAAAGCGGTGCGAATATAATGTAATTAATGCTTTGTCGAAAATTAATGGTTTGTGTTCTTGTCATCGGGTTTGGCATCAGTTAGATAATGTTGTGCAAGTTGTGTTGTGGTGAGTGAATGATCGATGGGATGAGAAAAAAATAATTTCCATATGACTAACAGTGCCAACAATTTGAGAATGAGAACAAGAAAAATATCGCGTCGATATGGCGTGCGATTAGTAAATGCTAAGATATTGGATTTGATAGTGGTTAACATAAAACTTACCCCCTATCATGTTCCAGTACTTTCAATATCAGATCAAGTCTTTCCTGCGAAAACACGCGAGCGAGCAAACGTAATCTTTCAAACACAATGTTGCGGCGCAAAAAAAGCATCGCTAAAGGATGTTCTGGACTGTTGTTTTCTTCCGCATACATGAGGATTTTAGATGCAGAACCTGGATCGATTGTATCAATTGTTTGTAATAATCGTAAAATGCGCGATGTTTTAATATGAGAGCACAAAGCAACAAATTGTTCTTCTTTGCCAAGCTCAAAAGAAGTGAGTTCTTCTAATGCTTCACCTAATTTTTCTATGGTTTGCTCAAGCGCAGGATTGCCATCTAGTGACCAATCTTCAGCTGTTTCCATAAAAGCAATGACCCGATAAATCATCGGATCATCATAATTTTTCCAAAATTCATGTGACGCATTTAAATCTAGTTTAGGCATGATTAAGCACCTGTTGGTTGCACACCTTGAGCTCTTGCTAACATTAATGATTCAGTTGGGCTGCTCATCATGAGTGTATTCCCCATGAGTTGCGCTGTTAATAAATCGCGCTGCATTTGAACGAGTTGAGTCATTAATACATAATTTTGTGATTCAAACAAAAGAATATGACGTAATACTTTTCCTAATTCTTCTGTGCCAATGGATGCTAACCAATTAGGATCACTCGCCTGCATGATTAAATTATTTTGTGCTTTTGTTAATTGATTGCCATTTTTAAGATTAGCAAATAAATGACTCATTGCATAAGTATTAAAAGATTGAATGGCAACCATGGTATTAAAGAAATTGCTATATCTCCTTTTATCTTCATCTTTACCTTGCCAATTAGGATCAGGGATCACATGGTTAATAGCTGAGCCGCTAGAAAAGATAACATAATTAAATGGATTCATACCTCCTTTAGTAGGCGGCATGCCTAACATAGATGTGTAAGATAAATCATTTACATAAGGCAACACACTTAATATAGGAGCTTGTGTGACACTTGAACTACTAAATAATCCTGGAGGCACGCCTAACACTGCTGCCATCACATTAGGTACTTGTTGATTTTGTTCATTAATATTTTTTATATATTCATTGCCGATACCACCAAAACTTTGTTGGGTTTTTAAAATCATTGAAGTAGGATCATTTGTGCTGGCTGGATCTTGCGTTAACCAACTTGATGCTAACATGAATAAGTTACCCATATAAGTTGGTAAGTTATTAATGGCGGCAAGTGTCTTATATGTATTATCAGCTATTTGCTTTAAGTAAAGCTCTGATGCTGTCGGTGCTGGAGGTGGGGCAGCATAAATTGTGGTTGTGCAAATACCGGTGCAGATAAATGCGATTAGTTTTTTTACTCGATTTGAAATGACCATAACAAAAGTGCTCCTTCACCATTTATTTTTAGTACTTAATATTCCAACCGCCGGTATTACTATTTGTGGTCGATGATCCTGATTTGTTGCCTGTGCCAAAGCCAGTATAAGTGCTACCTTTGGATGATGGTGTTGATGTTGATGGTGTCGATGTGCTGCTAGTTGTTCCGGTAGTTGATTTACTTGTACCAAAAGGAACATTACCAGATTCATTCGTATTAGATACACCAAATTCCTGAGAATTTGCCTCATTTGATGGAGTAGACGATGGGGTTGGTGATTCTACTGGCTGAGGCGGCAAAGGTGCTTGTTTAGATAATGACTGATTAAGTTGTTGGTTCAATTGGGTTTGTTTTTCGCTGCTCATTTTATCTGCCATGGATTTAAATTCATCTGATGACATAGTAGGGTTAGTTTGATATTGAACAATTGGGATTTTGCTATTTGTTGCTGGTGCATTTGTATTTTTTGTTCCAAATAATGTTTGAGCATAAACGTTGGATATGAAACCCAACGATAAGCTAGTGATAAATAATATTTTCAAAAATGTTTTCAGCATGTTTAATCTCCACTTTCTTTCATTATAGACGCTGCAGAACATTGGACACATTGGTCGAGTATACATGATCTCAAATTAAACCATAAAGCTGGTTATTCATAAACTTAACTGGTTGTATTTGATAGCTATCTAAGATAATAATACTAGATTGGTATTTTTGTAAGGATGTTACGAGATGCCTGTTCGCGATGTTTTCAAATTTTCCCGTAAAACTTTTTTTAATCCTACTGGTTGGATTGCTCTTGAATCAATTAAAACTTACAACCGCACCATTTGGGGTGTGTTGAAAACTTCTTTTTCTACACCTAAAGCAGAAAGACGTGAAACATTTGATGAGGCGATGACACGGCAAAATTTAACTGAACAAGACATTCAACGGACAAGACAACGTTATCGTTACTTTGCATTATTTTTCGTAATTTTAGGAGTTATTAGTTTTTGTTATTCTTTTTATTTATTGTTTAGCCGTGGAAGTTTTACCGGATTTTTCTTAGGAATGGCTGTTTGTAGTTTATTTTTTGCTGAAACTTATCAATACGATTTTTGGGCGTTACAAATTGAACGTCGTCAGTTGGGCCTTACTTTTGCAGACTGGAAGAAAAAATATTTAGGGGAATAAATTGTTATGATTAATTTTTTTGAAATTTCCTCTATGGACAAGTCAGTTGTCTATCTCTATCGCATTTTCGGTTCCATGCATGGTGTGATCAGCCCTAATACGACCGATGTTTCTGAAGTTGCTAATATCAATTTGCTAAGCACGATGTTTAGAACATTTAATTCTACCATCTTAGCAGTTGGTGCTTTCATTGTGGTCTATGTCACGATTGTTGGTGTGATGGCAACGGCTTATGAAGGCGAATTCATGGGCAAGAAGTGGAATAATATTTGGATTCCCATTCGCACTGTTTTAGGTATTTCAGCACTAGTACCAACTGCATCTGGTTATTCTGGTATTCAAATTATTATGATGTGGGTGATTATTCAAGGCATCGGTGCAGCAGATGTTCTTTGGGGAACGGTGCTAGGTTATGTCAGTACAACAGGATCAGCATTTGCATCAGTTTCAACGCCATCAAGCCAAGCAAAAAATGGAATTACTGATTTATTCGCCGGATTAGTTTGTGCAAAAAGCGCAGACCAAACTTATCCCAATCCTTATTTAGGGTTGGCAGGAAGTTATTTTTGCAGTATTAATAAAACGGATTCTTATTGCTCGTCGGCGAAGCAAAATTATCAACCTTCATTGCAAAATACCACGCAATATAAAATGGGGCCCGGGTTAATTACTGGTGCTTGCGGAACATTAGAATTTTGTGATGTGAGCAAGTGTGGTGGAGCTGCATCTACATCTACACTGGCATGTTCAGTTTGTCGTGCACAAGTAGATGCTTTAAAGGATATTATCCCAATACTTGCAGGCGTAGCCGAAAAATTAGTACAGGTGGATTATCAATATCAAAATTATTTTTTTCATAGCAAAGAAATCGTTGGAATTGATAACACTACCGGGATACCTATTATCAGAAAAATTTCTGCTGTACCACGACCCACATGGATTGAAAATTACTGTACAGCAAAATCTATCACCAATTGTACGCCTAGCATTGTGGGTGGTAATTTGCCGAATGCTTTTTATGGCGGCGGATCTTCTAATACGCCTATTCCAAATACACCAACGTCAGATGTGATTAATGCCTATTGGGATTATGGTATGAAACCAGTTGTTGGAGAAGGTGACTTTATTGCTGCTTCAACGAAATATTATGTTGGAAAATTAAGTGAAGCAACACAGCAATACATGCAGCAATTAGGTAGCAATCAAGGTAGTTCTGGTTTAGATGAAGAGTTACAAACCGCGCAACAAACCGGATGGATTTTAGCGGGCGGGTATTATTATGCGATTGCCGGCATGAATAAAGATAAGATGAGTCAAGAAATGCCAGCTATTCGTATTAATCTGTCTAGTGAGTTAAGGCCATCCACTGGTGGACCATTAGTCACTTATCGAAATAATTACACGGCGGCTGGTCAATTAATTAAAGCTTCACAAGGTCAAATCGTGTCAGGGGGTGGAAGTTCTTCTGTGGGACAAAGTGATGTTGGTAATGCAAGCAGCGATATTGCCGATGTTTATACATCATCTTTAAGCGCAGAAGGTAATACCAATCCATTAGCACAATTAGCAGCAGCAGGATATGGCATTTTATTTGCCGTACAAATTTTATTTGCTGCATTTATGATTACAATCGTTATTTTGGGGATTGCATCAAAAATTAATGTGTTAGTACTCGGGTCGGGTCTAACAGATAATCCATTAAGTAATGCAGTCACATTTTTATATATGTTTATTGTCCCACTTATTTATTTATTTATGGGATTAATGGTCACGGTGGGTGCATCACTTGGTATATATGTTCCATTAATTCCCTATGTCGTTTTTACTATGGGTGCAGTTGGCTGGTTTATGTCGACTGTCGAAGCGATGGTGGCAGGACCGTTAGTGGCACTTGGGATTTTAAGTCCAAGTGGTCATCACGAATTAATGGGTAAAGCAGAACCTGCCATCATGTTGCTGTTTAATATTTTCTTACGTCCAAGTCTCATGATTTTTGGTTTGATTGCGTCAATGTTTCTTGCCATGGTCAGTGTGGCGTTAATTAATGCTGGTTTTGGTACTGCAATTACTGGCATGGCTGCAACGGCAGGTGGAGGTAAAACAGGCGGTGCAGTTGCATTGGCAGCTAATCCGTTAGCATTAGTTTTCATTTTATGTGCTTATGTATCCTTGATTATTGCCGTACTTAATAAATGTTTCTCAATGATACATGTGCTGCCAGAACGTGTGACTGTTTGGATTAGTGGCCATGGCGGTGCGGCTGGTGGGGAACAAGAAGCACTTCATGCAGTCAAAGGTGCTGTGGATTCGGGTGCAGCTGGAGCGAAAGGTTATGGTGGACAGGCTCAAGGTGTTGGTAAAGGTAGAGCAGAGGCTGCGGCTACTGAGAAGAAGAAACAGGATGCAGCAAGCCAGACTACGCTAAAGGACAAGAAGGGATGAACCGCCCCAACCACTAGCACGTGATTTATGTGCTGTATTTTAAACGCGAGTTCTGGTTAAGCAATTAAGCAAGACTGTTGTCATGCCAGCCGCG
>CAZKUQ010000030.1:0-16419 GCA_964555965.1 uncultured Coxiellaceae bacterium | reverse complement strand
TTTTTTAATAATCAAATTTTTCTTATATACCGCACACATTAGCAAGAAAAATAAATCGACGCGTCTTGCTGCGTGTTCTTTAATTAAATCAGCCGTTAAATCAATTTTTTTTACCAACAAATCATCAATTTTATTAATTAGATGATCACATCGTTCTTCTAAATTTGGATCAAATTTTTGTTGTAATTTTTTTTGTTCAGCAAAAATTTTCTCAATTTTCTTTTTATCTGTTGACAATACTTCTATTAAACTTTCTATTAGTTCATGTTGTTGATTAACAATTTGATCTGTCTGTTGAAATATTTTTTTCCGCATTACACATAAATTATCGATTATTTTTTCTATCGATTTTTTTTCATCTATTAATTTATTAGTTGAATTTTTCTCAATACTAATTTTGCGCTGAAGTTCATTAAGACTTTGTTTTTTTAGTTTTAATTCTTCATTTAACAAGTCAATATTTTCAATCAATTTTTGATGTTTAATAATGAATAATTCAAATATAGTGTTCACTAAATCATTCGCATCAGTCACTATATCCACTTGCTTTTTATGCAGCAATAATTGGCCTTTTTTATCTAATAATGATTCTTTTTCTATTGCAGCATCTAACTGTCTTTTTTCATCAAATAAATTTGTTAATTTTAATTGCAATTCTTCAATTTTTTTATTTATTTCAACTATCTCACTAGCTTTCATTTCTGCGCTAGCAACAGCAACTGTCAAACCTAACTTAGATTTAACCGTATCCGATACATATCCAGCCAAATTAGCCGCAATAGAATATAACATGTTGGTGTCTAGCGATTTGGTTTTAATCATCAGCATTAAACTGGCGGTTACATTGTCGGCATAATCTGTTCGATCACGCGGTTTTTTCTTTGGTTTTGCGGCTAGCTCAGTCGTTAAATTTGCTGTGGTATTTTTTGTCGATAATGCTGCTTGTGTAAATGGCGTAGGAATTGGTTTAATCGCTTTTTGTTCTGACTGAGGCAATTCATTTTTTTGTGACATATTGGTAGCAGCAGAATAAAAATATGTTTTAGCTGATTCAACATATGAAGTTATTTTTTCTGCAACATCATTTAATATTGTTTTATTATTGCTTCGCATCAGCTTCCCTACCTCTGTAGTAATTTATTCTACATGAAGATCTAACTTTGCAAGTCGCTTCTTTTCACCATGTTTTCTTTTAAGACGGATGAGATGCCATGAAACACTGGATAAAGATGATGTTTATCACTTCGCTCAACCTTGGTCAAGTTCATTAAGCTAATATGATTTCACAATTACCGGTGTACCAATCTGCGCAAAATTAAATCTTAGCCATTCAGCATCCGGTATGCGCATACGCACACAACCATGACTGATATTATCCTCAACTACTGCGAGATCCGGTGAGCCATGCAATGCTTGATCGCCATTAAAAAACATGCAATAAGGCATCAAACCACCACCATCAGGTAAAGGATATTTTGAAGAAAAACATTCAGACCCACCTAAAGATCTAATCTTAAATTTACCAACGCTGGTACGACATGGTCTGCCAGTATCTTCGCACCAATCTCCGCCTGCTGTTGCAATTCCCGCGCGAATTAAATTTCCATCGCTATCATAGGCTCCCCATGCATGCGCACTAGGATCGATGACTACTACTTTTTTTCCGTTTGTATCTATTTGTTGCGGAAGGCGTTCTGCATAATTGGTATAATCATGAACTCTTTGATAAGGAGGTAGCTGATCATTCGATGCAGTTTGATTATAAGAATCGTTATCACCAAATTGACTTGCGCAGGAACTTAATAAAAACGAAAATGCCCCAAACGTTAATATCAGCACGCGTACTGGTATCCTGTTCATGGCACCACTCCCTGTATTTTATTTTCATTGTTATATGATTATTTTAAACGATTGATTTGGGTAATTATTAAGAGATTTTTTTTAATGAGATGAATGGGATAGAAGATATTGTTCAATTAGTTGCTTCAAAATAAGATAATGATTGCATTTCGATTAGCCGTGAACAAGTACGTGCAAAATCTTTTTTAAAGATGCCTTCTATGTATATTTGTTCAATCGGTACAGCAGATGAAATAATTAATTTTACTTTTGTATCATAAAATACATCGATTAATCGAATAAATAACGCAGCAACATCTTTTGAGCAAAAAGAAATTTCAGGAATATGACTAATAAAGATCATTTTATATTGATGCGCAAGAGCAAGATAATCATGTTGACTGCGCGGTGGATGGCAAATTACTTCAAAATCAAACCAAACAATGTCATCAGTTGATTTTTTTACTACTATTTCACGATCATTAATTTTGAGGGAATCGTGATTAATCGGCAGATGTCCAGCTAACACTAAAAATGCTGCCTCCATTTTCGCATCTGCAGATTCATCATCCGGTGTATAAAATACACCTGCTTGTTGAAAATGGCGTAATCGATAATCAGTTTGACTCATTAAATGAGTAACATCAGTATGACGTTTTAATAATTCAATTGCGGGAAGAAATAAGGGGCGTTGTAATCCTCTGTAATATAAATCATCCGGATGGGTATTGGATGTGGTTACCAAACAAACTCCTGCAGAAAATAAAGCATCAAACAAGCGCGCTAATAACATTGCATCCGTAATATCATTCACGATGAGTTCATCAAAACATAATAACAATGTTTTTTTAGCAATATTATCTGCAATTTTATTAATTGGATTTTTTTCACCTTGATATTTTTTTAATTCAGCATGAATCCAACGCATAAATTCATGAAAATGCATGCGCCTTTTTTCTTTAAAAGGTATGCACTCGTAAAAACAATCCATTAAAGAGGTTTTACCTATCCCAATGCCGCCCCAAAGATATAATCCTTTCATTAATTTTAAGCTGCGAAAATGGCGTTGCAAACCAGTACGTTTTTTTTGCTCGCGCAATAATTCATAATAAATTTTTTGCAGATGCGAAAGCACATCAAGCTGTTGCTGATCTTGCGTTAATAATCCCTCATGACATTTTTTTAAATAATAACTGATGGGCGTCATTGTCATTGGCGTTTTGTTTTAACATGCATTTCATGCAAAACGTTCGCTTGCTCTATCATGCATTTTAATTCTTCAATCAATACATCCATCTTTTCTAATGGCGTTTTAAAATTTTCTTTTTCTGTGCCAAACACATTTTCTGAAAGCATTTCCCAAGTATAATACAGCCGTGAAGCTGCATATTGCGTTGCTGTAGAAAACGTGGATGAATTTTTGTAGCGTTCTTCTTCAAGAAATTGATAATGCTGCTTAACTATTTTTAAAATATCTAATAATCCTTGCAAAATATCAAAATTACCATCTTCGGCTTTTGCGATTTGACATTTACTATTAATAATATAACGCATTACTTCTTCAAGCATCTCTTTATTATCTGGAAAAGTTTTTTCAGATTTTGATGAATAGTAACCACGTGTTTCATTCTCTAACAAATCGCCAACAACACGGCCTGCTCGATTGAGCATAGTAATCATATCACGATTATCATTGATATGTTTTAATTCAGGAATTAATTCAGCAATTTTATCCATCACATTATCTAATATTTCTTGAAATTGCGAGCAATTTGATTTTTTTAATTCATGCGTAATATTTTTTAATAACAATTCATATCGCAAAACATTTTGAAATGGTGTATCAATACTTCCTTGAACATTTAACCAGCTTTGAGATTGCATTTTTGTTTTTAGATGACTGACATAAGTCTCATTTTTTCTAAAATCATTCAACAAATCATGAAATTCTGTTTGGTTTGATGCGCATTGTAATAATGAATTTAATAATTCTTTAAATTGTTTATTCTGACAATTCACGACACTTAAAATGTGCGCGATATCTTGCGCAATATCACCTGATTGACGTTCTTTAAAGGGGTTATTTAAAATACCACGATAAGGCTGCAGCAATTCATTCAACAATCGTCGCTGAGCTGGATCATCTAGTTTTGTTTGAATAGATGAAAATGCCTCAATAAGCACATTCATTTGTGCATGAAATTTGCGTTGCACTTGAAAGAATTCATTTATAGATTGGCGAAGCCCATAAGTTTCAAAAAAATTACCAATAACAGCGCGATTCTTAGCAAATTCATTAGGTGACTGATTTTTTTCTAGATTTTGATTTTCTTCTCTTGATGGCAACATAAAAAACCGCCTCGCAATTAATTTTTTTCAATTATTTTTATCTTTATTTAATCAGTAACATATAACATGTCTATCAAAAAAGGAATAGCCCCCATTTTAATTTTCCAATATTTAAAATGATATAATTTAAATCAAAATAAAGAAAAATAACGAGGATGTGATGAAATACACAACAGGAGTTTTCATTATTCTTTCTTGCTTTATTATGCAAAATGCTCAGGCGGAATATTATTTAGAATATCCTGAGCAACTATTAGATAATGTTGTTTATATTGATCTGCGCAAACATCCCAAACCTAAACATGTTTATCATGCGAAAAAACGCGTGGTAGCTCATCATAAAAAACGTAGCACTTGTGAAATTAATGTATATTACATTTATTCTCCACCATGTGGAGCTTGCAATAGCAATTGGGTACCACCATCTACTTATTCTTCTTCCAGACATCATTATCGTCATGCTTTCGTTAAATTTTCAGGCAAACCAACGAGCTTGCGTGGAACTTATGAGCCTAAACCTGATCCAGAAACATTTGACATGCGCACTGTTGATGATGATGTGATGAAAGACCCCAATATGAATAATCAGTATTAATTCTTGCCTTCTAATAATTTGTCTTGAGCTGCGCGCAGCAACGAAGGTCGTCATTTTTTAATATGATTTCACAATCACCTTCGTACCAACACGTGCAAAATTAAATCGCAGCCATTCTGCATCTTGAATGCGCATTCTTACGCAGCCATGGCTCACATTTCCTTCAATGACGGCATGATAATGAGAACCATGCAATCCTTGATTACCATTAAAAAACATGCAATACGGCATTGGTGCACCGCCTTTCGGCAATGGATATATTGACGATTTACAACTTTTGCTGCCAAGAGAATTAACACGAAATGTGCCCGCACGTGTTTTACAAGCTCGCTTAATATCAGGACAATATTTTGCACCAGCAGTTGCAAGTCCTGCTCGTATTAAATTTCCATCTGGGCCGTAAGCCGCCCATACATGCGCGCGCGGATCCACCACAATTACTTTCTGCCCGTGTGAATTAATGGATTGTGGAACGCGAGAAGCATAATTAGGCTGCGGTTTTTCTACCTTTGGAGGCTGATATAGAGATGCTTGACTACTAGCACTCGCCATTGTTTTTGGTGACTGTGCTTGATAGGTGGCACAAGCAGTAATATTCATCGAAATAAAAATGAGTACGGCCAAAACAACACGCGAATCCGTGCGTCTCATCATCATCACTCCTCTTGTTATTTTTATAACTCTATTTTAACTGAAGAAAATACTTGAATTATTAAGAGGAATCTAATTGAATAACATAGATTTTTTAAGAATGACGATGAAATACTTCTGCCATCATACAGCGCGCACTTCCACCACCAATTTTTTCAATGGTTGGAATTTCAACGATGATCAATTCGCCGTATTGCTGTAACAGTCTTTTTTGTGTGAGAGAAAAAGCTGCAAATGCTGATTGCGACATCACTATTTTTGGTTTTCCTTCACGTGATTGAAGTTCCAAAATATTCCCGGCCATCTGATTCATCTGATCGAGCGTGATCGTCATGATTGATTTTTCTGCTTGCTTTAATTGTTTTAAAACGAAATCCCGCTCAATAGAATCACGAATTGTTTCTGCACATATCACTGCAAAATGTGTGCCAATACTCATCATTACATTGGTGTGATAAATCGCCTGATGAGTTGCATCGACACTATGAAACATCACTGGCAAAAATCCAAGTTTGTTAGCAAATTGTTGCAGCACATGAGCATCTGTACGTGGTGACAAAGCAGCAAAAGCAATTTTATGAATATGATCTAACACTAAGCTTCCCGTTCCTTCCAATGCAAAATTATTTTTTTCAAAATGAGTTAGATCAATTACATGAGAAATCTCAATTTGATGAGATGATAATATTTTTTTTAATTCGTTTACTTGCCTTTCATCACGACGGTTTGGCGTTAACATGGGATATAACACTAAAACACATTGTTGGTTTTTATCGCAATGAATCGAAAACCAATTATTTGGGAAAACCGCATCTGGCGTAATGACATCAGTACGACTTGGTAAGGTAATCACATTAATATGATGCTTTTCTAATAATGTCGCCATATTTGCAAATTCATTTAGCGCAGCTTGCTTAATCAATTGATTTTCTTTTGTATCTGAAACTTGCTGAAATACATTTGTATTAGCTGTTTGAGAATTAAATTGAAAATGATCAGGTAAAATCATCACCACTGTATCAGTCGTTTGTTGTAGAGATATTTTTAGCATAAAGGAGCATTCCTAAAATTTCTGAAAAATTATAACAGACAAATATCAAAAATCAGTAATTATTAAATGATAAAATTATCAATTAATTACAATATCTATTAAAAAAAGTTACATTGACAGTTCTTCTAATGAGCCAGTAAACTGAATTTTTGCGTACTAAAAATTAAGGAAGAAAGTTATGTCATCGATGACAAACATTCAACAACATCCCTTAAGCCATTCACGCGGTAAAGCGATGAAAATAATTTTAGGCATTTTAGGCGCCATTGTTCTCATCATTATTCTTGCGATGTATTTTACACAAGGTATTGCTGATACAGCACGCAATCAAATTCAAGCCATTAGAGATGGAGATATTGATAAAGCTTACAGCATGACCTCAAAAGCTTTTCAACAAGTTACCTCATTAGAAACTTTCAAATCATTTATTAATAACTATCCCGTCTTAAAAAAAAATAAAGACATCTCTTTTAATGAACGTAAAATCGAAGGCAGCTTTGGATATTTAAGTGGAACAATAGAAGGACAAGACGGCAGTAAAATGATGATTGAATATCAACTCGTCAAAGAAAATGATGAATGGAAAATTCAAGCAATGAAACTTTCTACTGCTGGACCAATGACTAGCGACACACTTAACACATCAGCAAATAGTACGACAAATCTCAGTGTTGACAATAGTGGCGCATCTATCCATGGAGTTTTAATTAATGATAAATCTGATCGTTCAGGTTATGTTGAAACAGACAAAACAACTTTATCTAAATTTTCCCCTAGGATTTATGCCACCGCTCAAGTCGCTGCAGCAGAAACAGGAATAAAAATTATGGCAACATTAGTGCATACTGCAACTGGCGAGAAAATTGGTCCAAGCGTGAATACTATCACTAAAAAAGGAAATGTTTTAAAAGCGTTTTCATTTTCACGCGGTCGTGCATTATGGCCAGTAGGTGAATATCAAATCATCATTACACTTTCAAGCGGCGCCAGCAAAACTGTTAAAGTTAATGTTGAGTAGTAATTTTATTTAGCCAAAGATAATGCCAACCACTAAAAATTCCGGCTGTTTAACATAAGGTTCGACATTAGGCACAGGTGACATTGCACTCACTGCTGTTCGTGCAGCATCATCGAGTACCCCTGCTCCACTTGATTTCACTACTTTTGCATCCGTGACGTATCCTTCTGGATGTAAAACAAAACCCACTAACACAACGCCTGTTAAATTAAAATCAGCTGCTGAGCGCGGATAAAATAAATGTTTTGATAATGCGTTTGCTAAAATTTTAACGAGTGGTTTGACAATTTTATTTTCGCCAATTAAATGTATTGGATCAGCATTGTCGCGCTGACTAATATCAATTGGTGTTTGTTTATTTGTAAATGCAGCTTGTCGCGGCTGACGAACTAACTTTTCCGATCGAATTTCTTTTGACTGTATTGCTTTTGATTTCAATAATCCATTTTTATCTTGTTCTTTTTGTTCGGTCGATTGCGTAGAAACCATTTGATTTTGTTCTTGTGTAGGTTGTGAAGGATAAACGTAGGATGGCAAATAAGAAGGTAGTTTATCGTCTGATGTTGGTGGTTGATTAAACCAAACGATAGACACACTCAATAACAATAATAAATGCAATAATATTGATAACCATAAGCCATGTTTCAATATTATTCTTGAGTATTGACCGCGCATGCCTCATTCCTATGATGACATCAGATAAAATATCGTTCACAAATTTTTTCTAGCTCATTTACCTTATCACAATTATTAATTTCAGCACAAAAATCTGATCGCCATATAACGTCTCGCGCATAATACTTGGCAAATTTCCTTGCTTGTAAAATAGCAAATTTTTCTTCTCCCAACAAATCAATTAATCCCGCAACATGCTTAAGCAAAATCAAATGTCTTTCTTTTAGTGTTGGCTTTAAAAAAGTTTTTCCTTTCATTTCCATTGTTAATTGATTGATTAACCAAGGCTGGCCAACACCCGCCCGAGCAATCATCACACCAGCACAACCAGTTGCTAACATTTTTTTTAGTGACTGAACACAAGCAATATCACCATTGCCAATCACTGGGACTTTTAATTCATTAACAAAATATTCAATCTGATCATACCGGCAAGAAGTTTCGTAATGCTCAGTCCAATGACGTCCATGAACTATCACAAAATCTGTTCCAGCTTCAGTGATCACATTTACTATTTCACGATTAAATTTTTCACTATCTGATTTTTCAACACGAATTTTAATTGAGACAGGTACAGACGTATTAGTTTTCATTGCTGTAATCAATTGATAAAGTAGTTGCGGACTGGTTAAAAGGCTTGAACCCGCACCTTTAACACGAATTTTTTTAACTGGGCATCCACAATTCAGATCAATTAAATCTGCACCAGCATCAGTGACTCGTTTCACTGCTTCTGCTAATTCAATGGGATTATTTCCTGATAACTGAAAACAAACTGGGCCTTCTTGCGGATCTTTCATGAGATAACGACGTGACGCCATAACATTTTGATATATCAGTGTCTTGCAGGAAATCATCTCCGTACAGGCAAATGCAGGTTTGCCATATTGCCAAGTTAAACGACGAAATGGTGCACAGCTAATACCAGCAAGCGGACCTTGGATAATGTTGATTGGAAATTCCTTATTCCCTAATTTCATGGATGTTATCAAACAACTTTCTCGTTTAGTTTCAGGGATAATGGCAGAATATATATTAATTAGTGCCAAACAGGAACCGTTTCATGCTTAAAATTAATCACAAAATAATGATTCCCGATACTGAAATCAACATTGAATTCATTACCTCACCAGGCCCTGGCGGACAGAATGTAAATAAGTTAGCAACAGCGGTATTACTACGTTTTGATGCGCTACATTCACCATCTTTGCCAGAAAAAATGCGGGAACGTTTACTTACGATGGCAGATAATCGATTAACAAAACATGGTGAAATTATTATTAAAGCATTCCGATTTCGTACGCAAGAGCGCAATAAACAAGATGCATTACAGCGATTAAAAGAATTATTAAAACGCGCAACTGTCATACCTAAAATACGCAAGAAAACTAAGCCTACAAAAGCTTCAATTGAAAAGCGTTTGGAGAAAAAGAAATTGCAAAGCAAAACAAAATTATTACGTAGGCGAACGTTAGCAAATAATGAATAGTTATTGCCTTCTTCGATTTCTTCTTCCGCAAATAGTTTTGTTGCAACAATCACATTTAAATGGCGCAGCTAATTTATCTTCATTTTTGTTATAATTAAAAGTTACCTCATCACCTTTATGCACATCACGCAGCGAAATTAATGATTTCGCACGCTTGGCAATTCTTGCGGTAGGGTGACAACTGTGATTAACAAAACCAGCTAATCTATCCTCAATGTGTTTATGCTTACCAACTTGCACTGACGTTCGAGTCGGTGCTTCTTTAATTAATCCAGTCATTTTAAATAAAACATGACCTTTTTTAATGTCTTTTATAGCAAACACGCCGAGACCATGGGAACTTGATCTAATGATGAAAAATGGTTGAATGTTAGCTTTTTTCATACATTGGCTCCAAATATTTTTGTTAACAATCAATGATAGTCATTCAATGTATAAATTAAGTATAAATCACTTTTTATAACTAGCATTGTCTAGCTGATAAAAAATAAAATTTTTATCTAACTTAATAAAAAATAAATAGGATTTTTAATGTCGTGACTAGATTTCATCGCAAAAAATATCTGCTTGGATTATTATGATCTAATAGCATTTATTTTTTGAGCGAGATTAAAATGGGAAATATACATGAAATAATAGGTATCATTGCTGGTATACTCGCACTAGCAGGTTATATTCCTTATATCATTAGTATTCTTCGTGGTAAAACAAAACCCAATCGTGCTTCATGGTTTATTTGGGCATTAGTTGGCGGACTTCTTGCATTCTCTTATTTTGCTGAAGGCGACCCGCATGCAATCTGGTTACCTATCGGTTACTTTATTGGTCCTTTCATTACAGCAGTTTTATCTATACGTTATGGTTATTCAGAATGGACGCGTCTCGATACTTTTTGTATCATAGCTGCTTTAATTAGCATTATTCCTTGGGTTTTATCACAGGATGCAATACTCACTCTAATAATTAATGTGATTATCGATGCTGCTGGCGCCATACCAACGTTAGTTAAATCTTATTACGAACCAGAAACAGAAGACTTTACAGCTTGGCTAATCTTTTTCATTGCAAACACATTACAACTATTTGCTATTACCATTTGGAATCTTTCTGCTATTTATCCGATTTATTTATTCTTTTTGGCAGGAATCATCACCTACTTCATCGTTAAAGATAAAATAAAACAAGCCTGTACATTGCCGCGAAAGTCTCAGCCAGAATAATATTTCTGTTAATTTCTCACCACAAAACCATTAAAAATGATACCGTATTGTGCTATCTTATTGCGAAAATATAATGGGAGCTCATCAAAATCATGAATAAACCAGATATTAGCCCAGGTAGTGGTATTGTGCCTTGGCGTCTTTATATTAGTTTGACAGTACAATCAGTGCTCGCGTTTTACATTGCCACTTTTTCACTCGCTATGTATTTTCTTCATCATGGAGCAAACTCAATCATTCTTGCAGTGATTCAAGTGATTTTGTATGTCTTTATTCTTGCGGTCACCATTAAGCGCGTGATTGGTTATTTTTCTCCTGCTGCTCTGATGCTAACTATTCCTATCGTGCCGCTATTAGCAATCATTTTAATTTTATCGATGTTGCCGATCTTGCAAATGCTGCAATAAAATTTTGGATTATTTTTTCCGAGACACCACATTAAAAAATATTTTCTCTGCTGGCATATTTAATTCTTCCGGCAAAATGGCTAACACTTCTTGACGACGACGCAATACTTTTTTGGGATCAATTGATCGTGGTGCCTGATATTCTTGCACTTTCACTGAATCTTCTGTGACATCAATTGCAAATGAATATTCTGGTAAATCGGCATCATACACACGATAAGAAGTTAACTCTTGACGTTTAGCTTGCTTGGCTATGTGTTTCAAATTTTTTCGCAAACGATTCACAAACATTTGCGCTGACTGATCATCCACATTCATCATTGCACGCTTTGCTTGACGAATGCGTCTTTCATTTTCACCTTCAACACTGCGATCAACATAATACATTGCTTCAACATCGAATAATAATAATTTGCAAGGAATAGCACCGTTAAAGAATGCGTAATAATGTTTTGCACGCAAACCCATTTGTTTACCTAAGTCAGGATTAGCAGTAAAAACAGCTGCTTTCCAACCAGAAAATTGTGATTTTAATTTATCACCAAGCAATGTGTAGAGAGGCATTAACTCTTCTACTTCACCCAAACGTTCGCCGTAAGGCGGATTCGTTACTACTAATCCAGGTTTAGCATTTGATTTTGGCGCAAAAACAGATAACTCACGTTTTTCAACATGAATTTTTCCACGCATACCAGCACGTTCAATATTTTCAAATGCAATGCTGATTGCTTCTGCATCTTGATCATAGCCAATTATTTCAGGAATATATCGTACGCCAACATCATGTCGGCTTTGTGCTTCATTTAATAAATGTTGCCACAATGTTGCTTGATGTTTTTTCCAGCCTAAAAAGCCGAAATAATCGCGATTTAATCCTGGTGCAATATCACCCGCCATCAATGCAGCCTCAATCAATAATGTTCCTGATCCACACATAGGATCCATTAATGAACCTTGTTCTTTTGCAATTGTCGGCCATTCTGCTCTTAATAAAATAGCAGCTGCTAAATTTTCTTTTAATGGTGCAGCACCTTGTGATAAACGATATCCACGTCTATGCAAACTTTCTCCGCTTAAATCAAGATAAACATGGGCTGTATTTCGATACAAGTAAACATAAACATTCACTTGTGGTTTTTCTTTTGAAACATCAGGACGTCGGTCATATTGATCGCGAAATTGATCGACTATAGCATCTTTTACTTTCTGTGCGATAAATAATGAATGCGTTAAAGTTGATTGTGAACACACACTATGCACTGCAAATGTTCCATCAACATCTAAATGCTCATCCCAATTAACCGCTTGAATGCCAGCATATAATTCTTCTGCTGATTCAGCAGAAAATTGATGTAGTTGCAGTAAAATTCGATTAGCAAGACGTGACCATAAACATGCTTTGTAAGCTAATTCAAGATTACCGGTGAAGGTAACGCCAGCTAACTTCTCTGCTGCATCCACTGCACCGAGTTCACGCAATTCGTCGACGAGTAATAATTCTAACCCTTTTGCTGTTGTTGCAAAAAATTGATATTGAGTTGTTTGCATAATTAATATTTTTCTTCTTGTAATGAATAGTCATAAGCTTTTGACAAACCTTGTAACACCAAATCAGGCAACACAATATCAAACAAATTTTTATCACGATATAATTGTGCAAAACCACCTGTTCCAATCACAATAACACTGTCATCATCAAATGCTTCTTTTTTAAATCCAGAAATAATTTCACGCAATGCACCCAACTGTCCATGATATAAACCAGATTGAATACTTTCACGCGTTGTTCGACCAACATAAGTACTTGGTGTTTCAATATCAACTGCCATCAACTTCGCTGTATTAGATTTCAATGCTTCCATGCCAAGACGCATGCCAGGCAAAATGGATCCGCCTAGATAATCGCGTTTTTTACTGATAGCACATAACGTCGTTGCCGTACCCATGTCAACAATAATGATATGACGATTTGGAAAAGCATGAATCGCACCAATCGCATTAGCAATTCTATCTGCTCCCACTTCATTTGGATTTTTATATTTTATATTTAATCCTGTTTTGACACCTGCACGTAACACATAAAGCGGCACGTCAAAATAAAGTGATATAGTGTGACGAATAGTAAAATCACCGCTTGGCACAACGGAACTTACTGCAACAGCAGAAATATTTTCTGCAGCCATTTTATTAGCTTGCAAAATATTTAATAAAAAAATTCCAAACTGATCAGCCGTTCCAATCAAATGTGTAGCATAACGAAATCTAAATATTAATTGGTCTTTATCAAACACACCACCAAGTATATGGGTATTACCAACGTCAAGACACATCAACATGATTCATGTTCCTCTTGTAATGGAATATTATCAATCAGCCGCACTGCATCTATCCATACTGCGCCTAAACGTCGACCCCATTTTTCAGCAATGTAATCTACTTTAAAACCAGATGCTGTCAACTGTTGTGAAATTTTTTCTACATCACATCCGTTTTTCAATAAGCTAGCAAATTCAATTGCTTTTTGCCGTTGCTCTGGATTTAATCGTGAATTACGTGAACTAAGTGCTAAGCCATCTTTAGCACGAATGGTTTCGCAGCCAATAATTTCAACTGGCATAAATAATGCGGATACCATTTTTTTGACAAGCAATAATTGTTGATAATCTTTTTCACCAAAATATGCGCGCGTTGCTTGCGTCAAATTAAGCAACTTCATCACCACCGTCATCATGCCGTTAAAATGTCCTGGACGAAATTCACCTTCTAGCTCAGTACTTAATATATTTTCGCTGACTTGTATTTGATATTGATCGTGATACATTTCTTGTGCGTTAGGCAAAAATAAATAATCCACACCAACACTGGATAATAATTCAATATCTTTTTCTATCGTGCGCGGATACAAATCAAAATCACTGACTTGATTAAATTGTGTTGGATTAACAAAAATACTCACCACCACGACATCATTTTCTTGTTTTGCACGACGACACAAACTCAAATGTCCTTCGTGTAAATGTCCCATGGTTGGCACAAATCCAACTGTTTTATTTCCGATTGATTGACGAATTGCTTGCCAATCTTTAATTGTCGAAACTGTGTTCAGCATGTGGAAATACTCCGGATTGCACTTCTGCTACATAAGCGTTAATACCATCTTTTAGCACATCAAATCCATTCACAAATTTTTTCACAAATTTTGGTGAAAATTCTGCGTTCATTCCTAATAAATCTTGAAACACAAGAACTTGTCCGTCTGTATCAACACCAGCACCAATGCCAATGGTGGGAATAGAAAGTGATGCTGTTATTTCTTTTGCAAGTTGACGCGGAACACATTCAAGTACCAAAGAAAAACAACCCGCTTCTTGCAAACGTAATGCATCTTCTTTTAACTTAATTGCACTTTCTTGTGTTTTTCCTTGGACTTTATAACCACCCAACACATGAATAAATTGTGGTGTTAAACCTAAATGTCCCATTACTGGAACACCTGATTCTGTTAAATGGCGAATCAAATCAAGATTACCTTGTGCACCTTCGAGCTTAACTGCTTGTGCACCTGCATGTACTATCATTTGCACAGCAGAAAGATTTTCATCGAGTGATTTGCGATAACTTAAAAATGGCAAATCAGTCACAATAAATTTATTACCTATACCACGACTCACCGCTGATGTGTGAAAACACATCATCTCTAGTGAAGCAGACAATGTATCTTTATAACCATGCATGGTCATCGCCACACTATCGCCAACCAAAACACAATCAGCTGAAGTGTGTGCAATAATACGAGCACTAGTATAATCATAACAAGTGATCACACTAATTTTTTCACCTGCGTTTTTTTTACGATAAAAATCGAGCACATTCATAACTGTCCTCCTTTCATTTGTTGATAACATGCAATAAAACTTTCATACACTTGTTTAAACGGATCACCTTCAAGTGCTGATAAATTTTTTTCAATCGTCTTTGTATCACCGCGAATTAATGGTCCAGTTAATGCTTGAGTAGGATTGTCGATTAAATTATGCATTTGCTGTTGCAAATAAGGATAAGCAACTTCACGCGGCAATTTTAATTCTTTTTCAAAATCTGAAAATAGTTTTTGCCATAATAAACAAGAAAAATTTCCACTCATCACACATAAAGCATGATATTTTGCTTTCAGTGATTTATGCAAACGCACATGTGAATTGGGCAATCCCGGTAATAGTTCAGAAAAACTTGGTGCGTCATGATCAAGAATAAATGGGATAGATTGGTAAGTTGCTAATGAGTATTGTTGTGTATTAAATGTTGTTAATGGATGTGCGCCAATGATGTTATCGCTAACTAAATTACCAGAAAAATGAATTAAAATTTTAGAATGTGACATCAAATGCGTTGCTGCAAAATCTTCAATCGCATCATCACGAATGAGTATTAATACATGAGTAGCCTGAGCCAGTAATTCAGATAATTTTTCGATAGAATCAGTACGGTTCCAAGCGACATAAGAAAGTTTTAATTGGGAAAAATAATGGCTAAAATGCCTGGCAACGCGACCATTGCCGATGATTAGATAATACGGTACTTGTCTCATGATCAAGTCCACACTAAGTTAAATTTGTACTGTCTCCGCTCAACGAGTCGGATCGTTGACTAACTTATCTCAAGCTGATGCGAGATGCAAGTGCTCTGTTTTTAATCGGACTCTCTGAGTATCTGATAGCGAGAATATTTACACAGTTATTTGAATATTCTTAACATTCTCAGCAAGGCTGACTAATCATAAACAGCGTGATATATTTCGCACAATAATCATTCCAATACACACAAACGAGACACATCATGTCAGATTCAAGATTCGATTTAGAAAAATTACCACCGGATATATTAGAAACAGAAATTCCTTCTCATCTGACCATCCAAACGTTAAGTCGTTTAGCGCAATGCAATAAGCATTTAAATACATTATTTCAACCTAAAGTCAGTGCTGAAAAATTATTACGGCTCGTGTTAAGAGGCGATCAAGACGAAGCTGAAAAAATATTAAAAGCTAATCCTGCGCTGCTTTATGAAAAAGCAAAAGCCACTGATTATTCAGGCCGCACGTTTTATTGCTCACCATTTCAAGCAG
>CAZKUQ010000029.1:0-16689 GCA_964555965.1 uncultured Coxiellaceae bacterium | reverse complement strand
TCGATGAGCAATTACGTACAAACGTTGAAAACATTTGGGCACTTGGCGAATGTAATGGTAAAGGCGCATTTACTCATACTTCATATAATGATTATGAAATTATTGCTGCTAATTTAATTGAAAATAATTCTCGTCGAGTAAGCGATCGCATTCTAACTTATGGTTTATTTATCGATCCTCCACTTGGACGTGCTGGCTTGACAGAAACTGAAGTACGCGAATCGGGTAGAAAGGCATTAATTGGGAAGATATCGATGACGCAAGTGAAACGTGCTATTATCAAAGGCGATACACGAGGATTTATGAAGGTAATCGTGGATGAAGAAACAAAGCAAATTTTAGGTGCAGCTGTTTTAGGGGTTGGTGGAGATGAAATCATTCAATCCATATTAGATGTCATGTATGCAAAAGCACCCTATACCGTTATTCAAAATGCCGTACACATCCATCCTACTGTTACTGAATTAATACCAACAATGTTAGGAGAACTTAAACCTCTTATATAAGGATGATTTTATGACATTCGATCGATTAAATTTAATAAGCGGAAAATGGCTGGTTGCAAACTGTGGAAAATTTCCTAGTGAAAAAAATTGCAAACTTGTATTAATGGCACCTGAAAATCAGCGCAATGATTTATTAGACGCCATCGTGGGTCATGCAACGAAATGTCACGGTCATCAAGATAATAATGAATTAAGAAAGCAGCTGGATGGTTTTCTTGAAATAATCGAGGTTTGAAAATTAGATTATTTATTGCTAATTCTTCTAGAATATTGAGGCTTCCTAAAGCCGAAGGTATTACTTATTTCTTATCATTGTTCTGAGGCAATTGGCATAGTCCTTGTGCTGGAATAGCCAATGCCGCATTAAATTTGCTTGATAAATTTTCAAAAGCAATGGTTGCTGTTAACTCTATGATTTCATTTTCGCTAAAAAATTTCTGTAATTTTTGAAATAAATCGTCATCAACACCTTTATCTGTTTTTGTCATCGCTTCAGCATATGATAAAGCGATGCGTTCTTTTTCAGTAAATAATTCACTTGTTTCAAAGTCAGATAAGGCAATAATTTTTTCTAATGTAATACCTTGTTTCTGCAAAAAGGAAGAATTGAGATCGATACAAAATGGGCAATGATTAATTTGTGCTACGCGGGTATTAACAAGCGATATTAATGCTGGTTCAAGAGGGGATGATTTCCGCACGATAGCTGCATAAAATATATTAAAACCAAAATAAAGCCATGATGAACGTCCCCAAATTTTTGTAGGTTCTAAAACAGTTCCAAATTTCCTTTTTTGTAGCCAAAACATAAATCGAGAAAATAAAGAATATTCATTTTCTGGTTTTGATATTATTCGCATGTTGTGAGGCTCCAACACTAATGAAAAAATCCATTGTTACATTTTATCTATACTGCCACAAAAACTGTTTCAGATGATAAATCAATTAAATTCAAGTGCTGGTACTGACATCAACCACATAAATAATGAACGTACTCCTCTCAGTGGAACTGTTTCGCTTTGGGATGATGATACTGTGGTAAAATTAACCGAATGTGGGTGATCTTAGAAATTTTGTTATACTTAAATTTTGGAATAGGAGGTTTCGACATGCTAGTATTTATGGCAGATACAGCGTTTTCACTGGAATTGATCACAATCGCTGCTAGTGTTGCATTGCTCATCTGGTCTTTCCGCAATGAGGGTGCAGGTGTAGCCTTAGCCTATGTTTTTGGTTATATCGTTCTTGTCCTTGCTATTTTTGCACTATTATGCACTTCCTACTTCTCTGTTAAATATTGGGAAGAAGGCTATTATCGCAAACCCATGGGGAAACCAATGTCAATGCAGCAGTGTCCTATGATGATGGAAGGAAAAAAGGGCAAGGATATGGGTATGTCTGGAATGATGTCGAATCAACCCGGCAGTCAAAATAAAGCACCTTCCCAAATGAATCATTGATCAAATCAATTACATGATTCACTATGCATGGTTAATTGGATCCCTTATGTTTCTTTTAATATGGGGATTCATTTTTATCATGAAAAAAGATTTCCGCAAGGAAATGCTTATTATCAGTCTTTTTACTATGCCTTTTGGCTTAACCGAGCCGCTCTTTGTTCCTGAGTATTGGAATCCACATTCTTTATTTGATCTTGCGCAAAAAACAGGTTTCGATATTGAAAGCTTTATTTTTGCCTTTGCCATTGGCGGTATTGCCTCCGTTTTATATAACGTTATTTTCAAAGTGCAAATCAAACCGATATCAGAAAGTGAAATAAAACAAAAACGCCATCAATGGCACTGGTTAATATTAATATCACCGCCGCTCATTTTTTTGATTTTAACGATTTTAACTAATTTGAATCATATTTATTGCGGGATCATTGCATTTTTAGCTGGATCTTGCGCTGCGATATATTGCCGACCTGACTTAATAAAGAAAATTTTAGTAGGCGGCATATTATTTTTGATTCTCTATTTTTTATTCTTTTTTGCGCTCATCATTATGTTCCCGAATTTTGTTAAAGAGATCTGGAGCTTAAACGAATTAAGCGAAATTTTAATTTTAGGCGTGCCATTAGAAGAATTGTTATTTGCATTTAGTTTTGGCATGTTATGGTCAAGTCTTTATGAACACTATTATTGGCTTAAAACAAAATGAAATTTATTCAAAGCTCACTTCTTTTTCAAGAAAACTCATCATCACGTGAGAAAAAATAGATCTAGAAACAAAGTGTTTTTAATTTATCGGATGTTGCAAAAATTGTTGATGAGAAAAAATTGAAGCCGCTTATCGATACACATCAATTTACATTAGAACAAACAATTGATGCACACGCATTGCTAGAATCTGGTAAAGCACGAGGTAAAGTCCTGATATCAATCAATTCATAAAAAAATTTATCCTTGTTTATGACATGAAAAAAATATATTATCCCATTAAATTAAAATTTATATTATAAGGAAATTTATGTTTTCTACTAGAATCGATACAAATTTTCCATTAAATCCAACCACCGCTTATTTCTTTGCAAAATTAAATCATCTTTTTGATGATGGGCAACTTGCAAAATGTAAACTTGCTGCACAAGAATATGTACGTACACCTCAATTTAAAGCAATAACACCATGTGATGAATATTTCGAAGATATTACTACTGCCCGCGGTTGCATTGTGCTTAATGATGAATTAGATGAAGTTAAATCACCACCATCAATGGTTATGGCTAGAAATCATATGGCGCCTTACCATGAAACACAAGCTGAAAAATATATAACGCCTTTTATTTATCCTAATTTGTCTGAGAAAGAAAAAGACGCATGGCGTTCTGAAATTAATACCTGCATTAATGTTTATTTAAAAAAACGTGAAGTAAAATACAACGCATTTTCAGATGACATTATCAAATATATTAAAGACGGTTCTCTTCCACGAAATAAACAAGAAAATGATCTTGTTGATACGTTTAAGAACCTCACTTCTGAAGAAAAAGGAAATTTAATTAAAAAAATTAATGATACATTTGCCAACGAGTTAAGAAAATCACCTCCAAAAAATTCTACCGCCTTAGATAAATTATTATTTTTTGCCAGCAAGCTTGCTATTAATAATGTAAATGTCATAGAAGAGCGAGCAAAAAAATTCTCTATGGAAGTTAATTTGCAAAATAATTCTGTTAAAAAATTTACTGGATAAATCCATGTTTTCTAATAAGCAAATTAGAAAAATTATTTAAAAGGTTATAAAAGCTTGTTAATTGGACTTTGGGAAAAACAAGAATTAGATGATTTTCCCAATCAAAACTGAGTGGCTTAGAGCAGACGTTGCGAAGCAACGTATAAGCGCGCACTTAGCCAGTGGGGCGAATAATTTACACAAGACCAAAGATTCTGAAATCACGTTGACTGTCATAATGAATGGTGCAAAATTACTCGCCTAAATTTATATATTAAATAATCTATGGACAGATCATGCGTAAAATATTAAAAGGCGTAGCAGGTTTATTGGCATTGAGCATAAGTTTTTGCAGCTTTGCTTATGAAGCTACTCCCGGCGTTAAAATAATCAGTGAGAAGTTTGAAAGCCACGGATTTATAAATGGACACATTGAAAGTCTGCCGGTAAAAAAAACTCAAAACTAATGTATGCAATGGCGATGACAACAGATGCTCATCCTGATAGATGTCTTAAGCATTTTGTCTAAAGTCCGATTATACTATCAAACGCTTTTGTAGCTGAACGCGAAATTAATTTAGTCATGAACTTCTTTATACGTGTTGATCCCTAATGAGATGCAATGTTGAATGCGCTCGCTTCATTAATTGAGCACCTCAGTTTGTTGATATTGAGGTATAACGCAATTCCAACCTAATTTTTCTGTTATTTTATTTTTTAGTGAAAGTGCTGATTCGGGTTCACCATGAGTGATAAAAATTCGTTTCGGTGGTTTAGTAAACTTGCTTAGCCATTCTAATAACTCTTGGTAATCCGCATGCGCCGAGGTACTGCTGATGACTTCAACATGCGCACGTACTGGAACAAATTGTCCATGTATTTTTATTTCTTTTTCACCCTTTATTATCCTTGCACCCCGCGTTCCCGCTGCCTGAAATCCCGTGAAAAGAATCGTACTCTTAGGATCAGGTGCGTATGCTTTTAGATGATAGAGTATACGGCCACCCTCAGCCATGCCGCTTGCTGATATAATAATTTTTGGCATACTTTGCACATCCAACTTTTTTGATTCATCAGGTGTATTGACATAAGTAGCCACATCACATAACCGCTTACATTGTTCATCATTTAATTGATGGTCATTTTTATGCGCGCATAGAATATTTGTCGCATTGACCGCCATCGGGCTATCTAAAAAGACAGGAATATTGGGAATTACACCTGTTTTTTTAAGCTGATAAATGTAGAAAAGAAGGCTTTGTGCACGACCGATTGCAAATGCAGGAATAATAATCGAGCCTCCTTGTTTAATCGTTTGATTAATAACCTTACCAATTTGGGGCTGAGGATCATTGGTATCATGTAATCGATTTCCATAAGTAGATTCCGTCACCAGATAATCAACTTCCTCAATAGTGACAGGCGCTCGCATAACAGGATCATGCGGACGGCCAATATCGCCGGTAAATAGAATAGTCGTATCACCTTGTTTGATTTTTACAAATGCTGATCCAATAATGTGCCCTGAGCGAATAAAATGAAAAATAAAGTCATCAAAGAGTGAGTAAGGAGTATCAAAATCGACTACCTCAAATAGAGTTAAGGCAACTCTTGCATCTTCTTCAGTATAAAGAGGAAAGGCAGGGTGGTGTTTTGAGTAACCATATCGGTTAACGTTTTTAGCTTCTTCTTCTTGGAGATGACCGCTATCAGGCAGAAGAATAGAACACAATGCTTTAGTGCCTGGAGTAGAATAAATTTTTCCTTTAAATCCATTTTTGACTAATAATGGTAAATAACCGGTATGGTCAATATGAGCATGAGTTAAGATCACGGCATCAATACTTCGAGGATCGACAGGAAATTTATCCCGATTACGTAATCGAAGATCTTTGTAACCTTGAAATAGACCACAATCAACCAGCACTTTTTTTTCGCCATGAGCAATTAAGTATTTTGACCCTGTCACTGTTTCAGTTGCACCAAGAAAGGTAATTTGCATAGAGATTGTTTTTCATCCTTGAGAAGTGTTTCTGTTTCAATGGCCAGTGGTAATGATAATTTCGTGATAAAAAGCTGATGTTAATTATTACTGTTCAGCTACTTTAGAAGAGTCCGCCATATTTTCAACTGCCTTCATTTATTGATTCTGCTTGTTGGTTTTTTTATTGGGATGATTATTCATCATATTTGACGTACCCATCTCTTCACCTGATATGCTTTTATTTTCCATCATTGAACTATTTTTCGTTGTCATTCCATGTAATCCCATGGGACTTTGAAGATAACCCTCTAACCCATATTTTATTCCGTAATAACCAATGCAAAGCAGAGCCAAGATGGCGAAAATGGTGACAATTAATCCGACCCATTTTGCCAGGATCACACCAGCTCTTGATTCTGAAGGCAAGGACCACATATATAAAAGCGTACCAATAGCTAATGCGATCAGTCCTAATGTAAACGCTATGTGAAATAAGAACATCATGAGAAATCCTCCATTATGACTAATTTTTCTTTAAAAAATGCGCGGAATAAATGCCGGTGTTACTTCAACATAACGTTTATATTCCTCACCAAATTCACTCAGTGAATCATTTTCTTCTCTGTAGGCGAGCTTTACATACATATACACGAGAATGGGGAACATAATTAATGTCAGAATAGTTGGCCACTGTAATAAAAAACCCACCATGATCATGATAAAACCATCATATTGTGGATGACGAACTCTCGCATAAAGCCCAGTGGTTGCCAATTTGTGTTTCTTCTGAGAGTGATAAAGCGTATTCCAAGCTGAAGCAAGCATAATAAAACCACCGAAGATTAAAATATTGCTGAAAATATGGAGTACATTGAAATGTGGGTTACCTTTCATACCAAGGAGTGTATGTAACAAATGACCTGTATCGTGGCCATATAAATTAATTCCTGGATAGTATTTAGAAAACCATCCGGATAGCAGGTAGATAGTGAGTGGGAAACCATACATTTCGGTAAAATAGGCAACGACAAATGCAGAAAAGGCGCCAAACGTGCGCCAATCTCGTCCTGTTTTAAGTTGAGTAAAGCTATATGCAAATAAAATAAAAATAGCTGAATTTATTAATACCAAAAGCCAAAGACCGTAAGCATTAGATTGTTCCATAATTCAATCCTTCCTTTCAGAAGAAATCTCGTTATCTCTTTTTCCATCACTCTTTTTGTGTTTATGACCTCCATGGCCGCCGTGCTCTCCATGCATCATATGCATAAGAGGACATAGTAAAAAGATAAGTAAAAAAGGAAGCCAGCCTAAAAAGTCAGAGAGATGGGCTCTATGTTCAGTGATGAGATAGTATCCAATCATGATAATGATGAAGATTGCGATAATTCCTGGAAGAGTAAACCAAAAACTCCTCTCTTCTGGAGGCTTTTGATGCTCAGTATGATGATGTTCATGTTCTGGTGACATAATTACCTCCTTGTACTTTTTAAAGTATAACATGGCGTTTATGCGTATCTGTAATAAGATAAATGTATGTAATGCTTAATGATTAGTTATATACCTTTTGCTGATTGGGTTTAAAAAATTTCGGAGTAGGGTTTTTAGTATCATTTTTCCAAATTTGATAACAAAACTACTTCGGAAAATATGCCATGCAATCCTGCCATGTAAGCAGCATGAACTTGTTGTGCTGGAATATGAATATCATGGATTGATAAATCTTTTGTAGCACATGCATCAGATATTACAATACATTTATAACCTAGATCAAAAGCCGCTCTTGTCGTAGAGTCGACACACATATGACTCATTGCACCACAGATAATCAGCTTTTCTATACCGTGTTGTTTCAGTTTTTCATGCAAATCAGTGTCACGAAAACTATTTGGGTAATGTTTGGTTATAATTGCTTCATCTGAGTTGGGTTTTACGTAATCGTTAATATCAACCCCTTTAGTATCTGGGATAAAAAAAGTCGCATTAGGCCGTATGGAAACATGTTGGATATGAAAAATTGGGGATTTTTTATTTCTAAATTTATTCAGTAATTGGCGAGCATTACTAGCAGCATTTTCAATGCCAACCAGCTCCATATTACCGCCCGGAAAATAATCATTTTGAATATCAATTAAAATTAAAGCAGTGTTCATATCATTTCCTATGTATGGCGTGGATTCAAAAGATGTCCTCAGCAACTCCATATGCAAGCCAATTACCATTTGGAGTTTTACCTGAACTAACTGTCCTAAGATGTGCTCGATCAAATACTAATGTTACAAATGTTTTGCTATTTTCATTCCATTGTATCACTTCCACATCATTAGAAAGTTTTTTACGTTTGATTAAATCGGTTTCGGATTGGCCTGTATCAGAGCCTTCCAATCCTGTCCATGTGATAGCGTTCTCGCTTAATTTAACATCATACGTATCACCTGTATCGTAACGAAATATATAATGTTCTAATTTTGTTTTTCCGCCAGCATAAATATTTCCTAATGACAAACATAATATTCCAGCTAAAATTGCTACTATTATTTTCATCTCGTATCCTTTGGTGTTTGTTAAACATTCCAAAGGTTAGAATGATTATTGATATTTGTCTAATGCATAATTTTATATAATGACTATGCATTAAATGAATAATGAATCAATTAAATTTCTTATAGCTTGGTAAAATTATGTTAATGCAGCAACCACTCTAAGACCATAAAACAAAGCGCTTTTGCATTAGATGATAAAGTAGGTGGATAATCAAATTCATTTTTCGCTTCATCAGTTAAAATCGTTAGCCTTGACATGTTTCAGTACTTCTTTTCCTTCTTTTTTCCAATGATAGAGTCCTCGTTGCTGCGTGTCGATCAGTTTGTGCGACATGACGATAAAGCATGGTGGTACCGATGTCACTATGCCCAGCATTTTCTTGAGCAACCTTGAGAGGCGCGCCTGAATCGAGTAAATAAGTCACATAACTATGACGTAACCAGTGTGCTGAAGCTGATCGTAGTTTTGATGCTTTGCGTGGTTCATCTGGCTCGAATTGACTTGCACCAAGATTAAATGCCCATCTTAAAATTTGATTGATACGCCGCGCACTAATGGGTTGTTTGAGGTTTTGCATAGGGATTAATGGCGTTTTTTCTCGAAACTTTGGAAGAGGAGAGGAGAGTTCAACACTAGTTCTAAACGATGTTAGTGCTGCCAGTAACTCGTCAGGCATAGGAATTTCACGTATTTTTTTTCCTTTCCCAGTCACACGTAAAAACCAATTTTGTTCTCGCTGTAAAAAATTTCCCATGGAATGTTGTGCGGCTTCAGCAATACGTAATCCCGTGTAAAACAACAGCAAAATAATATAGCGCGCACGAATGATTTGAAATTTTATTTTATCATCTTTAATAGGGTGATTAGCTAATGCATCCAGTGTTGCACGAATTTCATCAAGCTCTAAATAACGATCGATGATGCGCGGCTTTGTTTGGTTTCTTTTTTTACGTCTTCTATCCACAGCCAGAGGATTTCCAATCAGGTAATTGGTTTGCACTAAATAATTAAAAAACGAATCTAAAATTTTCAGCGCTTTATTGATAGATGCGCCACCTAATCCGCCAACAAAAGGTCGCCAATTTTTATTGATTGAACTGTCTTTATTTTGTCTGCCAACATTCTGGCCACACCAAGCTTTTTTGGGTTGAGGATTTTTTAGAAATGCTTGATATGCTAAGAGATGATCCCGGCGCAAGCTTGAGATATTAACTTTAGCGATATGAATACACCAAAGAAGCAATCGTTCAATTTCTTTTGCATACGATCGCAATGTTTCCGGCGATTCTTTGTATTCCTGCAAGAATGCTGATATTGCTCCTGCATCATCGTTAGCATCAATGAGTGCTGTGCCTAATTCTTTGTTATAATCATCACGCGTGAATCGGATAATAGCTTTGCCCATTTGTTCTGGGTTATCTGCCAGTATAAATAACGGTTGGATTGGTTCTAGATTTCCCACAAAAGCACCCTCTTCCCTATGTTCTGATAATAAGGATACTCGGAAATTAATCTTGTGTCCATCATACTTATTACTTATAATTGGCAATTAATATTAATGATAGAACATAAACATGCTAAATAACTTCATCATAAAAATGTCGGCTGGATTAAGTATTCTGTTTGTTATTATTTTTACGATATCCGACTTCCCTCCCTTTATTTCATATTTTCCTGAGATAGCTCGAGATGATTTTATCCTTTTTTTAAGGTTTCACGCTTTCATTATATTTTTTGCATTTATTCTTCTTGCTTTTTTAGCGCTTGTTAATTTAATTATGTCTTTCAAAATATATCGGTTTAAAGCTTTTTTGCCCCTAATCGTGACTTTATCACTTCCTCCATTGGTTTTATTTATTTCATACCCATTAGAAAGTATTTGGGAAAAGAAAATTATGATGTCTTGGATACGAGCAAAAGACTTAAATGCAGTTGTCGATTTAGTAAATAAACATCAATTAACCCTTGATAATGATAATGGTGCCTTATTACCTAAAAACCTACGCTATTTAACTGTTGGCACTGGAAATATTTGGGTTAATACATACAAAATTCATAAAAATGAGACGGTCATTGTATTTAATCGCAAACTCTATTTTCTCGATGTAGATCGATACTACTATTCTTCATTAGATCTACCACCCACGGATAATAAAAATGGACTAGCTGTAGGTGATACTTGCATTTACACACAAGATAAAATTAAACCGCATTGGTATGTAATATATGAAACTGATCTCAAAAACGCTCCTGATTGTGGACATACAAACTAAAATATTAGCCAAAAAACTGAGGGCTAACTATGTTTAAAAATTTTATGATGATATTTGCAATTATTTTTGGACTATGTTTTTTGGCTATCAACATTGCAAATGTTTACCATATTATTATCCCGTCGAATAAAAAATATTTATACAACTAACTGATAAAATTATTGGGAATTATTTATGAATTTTCCATTTCGTTATTATGTGCAACTAAATGTAGTGTTGATATTTACATGTCTAATGTTAACAACCAATTTTGCTATTGCTGCAAAGAAAACAGAAAAGATAACGAAACATCAGGAAATTATAACATTACCACACCAGCGTAAAGTTTCTATTCAAATAATTTCCATAGATAAAAGTCCACAGTTTCCCTTAGATTTAATGGGTTTTTCAAAAGTCATAATTAAAGATAGCAGAAATAATTTATTAGGATCTTTTAAGCTTGATAGTCCAAATGTTGGATTTAAGATTTACACAGTTCAAGGGATGCCTACACCGCTTATACTTTTTGCAAAAATTGATAGCATAGGTGCATCAGAAGGGTTTTATAGTGTTTATCCCTATACTATTGTAAATAATCAGTTGAAACTGCTTCATCAGCCTAATAAAAATGAATGGAATTCTTCAACGTACTTAAGTGGATTTTACATTGGAAAATTACCTAATAATGGGGGATTAGGCGCAATATGGTGGACATACACTTACGAAAACAATGAATCACGCGATGATTTTCACCGTTATTCTATTAATATATATAAATGGGATGGTAAGATGTTTTTTTTATCAAAAAGTTTAAGAACAAAAGATAAATATTCTGATGACAAAAATGCTTTAAAAGCGTATGGATTTGATGTGCCTGATTTATCCTTAGACTTCAGTAATATTAGTGCTACTCGTTGATTATAATATTGACATTATAGATTAAGCACTTTTTTGGGTTGTTCTCCAGAATCTCAAGAGGTTACTGCTTGAGACGTTAAGATTATGTGATGAAATGGCGGGAAAACGCAGCCTCGCTAACACTGGGCCTTATAAAAATAAATGTCATAAATAAGCTTTATTGTTCACCAGCAGCAGGTGTGTGTTATGGCGAGAGAGATACTATTCTAGATAGCTATCTGAATCGACTAAACATTATACATTTGGCGGCTAGTCGGACGTAGCTTCACAGTGGGCCTATTAAATTGGTTTATACCTGCTATGAAGAGAATAGAATTTATCAAAATCCATTATATGGGTACGTGCTAACACAGTTAATTTGGAGGAACGCGATTAAAGCACCCTCCTTCCTAGATGAACGAAACTTTCCGCCGGATATGTCAGGCAACCCATAGTCCCCATCTGCAAATGCTCTTTTAATTTCGCTATGAGCATTAGGATAATTATCTTTGAGATATTGTATAAATGCTTTTAAGCCTTCTGCTCCATCAGCTGCTAATGGATTATGTTGTGTGTAATGAGATCCAAGATATTTTTGTGCTGCAGCAAAATCTTTCTGATTAATTGCTTTATCATAAAATTCCAAAACATTCTGCTTGTTGATTTCTTGTTGATTATAATTAATAGCATAAACACTATTTATCATCAGTAATGACGTGATAACAACAAATTTAGAAACTAGTCTTTTCATTATTTACTCCTTAAATAAATGTAAATTAGAGTCCCATAGGATAAATCAATACTTGCATTTGTCTAATGCATAATTTATATAGTCATTATGCATGAAATGAATATAAAAAAATTAGACTTAAATCTACTAATCGCTTTAAAAGCATTATTAGAAGAAAAACATGTGTCACGGGCAGCTGAACGAATAGGATTAAGTCAGCCAGCCATGAGTCGCGCACTTGCCAAATTAAGGCGGGTGTTAAACGATCCATTATTAGTAAAAGGTGCGAATGGCTTAGATTTATCAGCCAGAGCAAGTGATCTTTATCAGCCCTTATTAAACATTCTTTCTGAAATTCATCGTAAGCGTATGGTGAAAGACATCTTTTAAATACTAAAATTTTAATTCAATCTTCTTCTCACAATTATAAAGGGAGTAAGAAGATGAAAAATGACGAACAAAAAGCACGATATGAGAAATGGCAAGCGATAATCGATGAACAAGAAGTGAGCGGACTATCACAAGCCTTATTTTGTAAAGAGCGAAACATATCATCTGCGCAACTTGCTTATTACCGAGGAATACTAAAGCCGAAGCAAGTATCGAGTGGTACGTTCACACCAGTTGCAATCAAACAACAAATTATAAGCAAAGATATACATTTAACATTGCCTAATGGATTTCAATGCGTGTTTCCTTCTGATCTTTCTGCATCTCATATCAAAGAATTGGTAAGAGCGCTCCTGTCATGTTAATGCCAGAAGATATCAAAATATATTTTTATACGCAGCCGGTCGATATGAGAAAATCGATTGATACGTTGTGCATACTGGTATCGGAAATGTTTAAGAAGAATCCAACTGACGGCAGTCTTTTTCTATTTCGCGGTAAAAGTGGAAACAAGTTGAAGGCACTGTATTATGAAACCAATTGTTTCACATTGTGGTATCGGCGCTTGGAAAAAGGACGGTTCGTTTTTGCACGTGATGCTGAGGGCTGCATTGAGATGAGTCGAGAACATTTTAAATGGCTATTAGCAAGTGATAAATATTCGCGTGTAAGTTCTATGCAGCCAAATCAAATAGAAAACTATTGTTAAAATACTCGCAAATATAGCTGTTATTTGCTATATTTGCGCCATGGACATAACTATAAAAAACATCCAAAATTCGCCAGAAAAATTTTATCAAATCCTCTTCGATTTACAATCTGAACTGGCTGCATACAAAATTAAATATGCAAATTTAATTGAAGAAATTCGCCTAGCAAAGCAACAACGTTTTGCACCCTCATCTGAAAAAAATATTCTGCAGCCTGATTTGTTTGATGAAGCTGGTATTGAATTACCCGAAGAAGTCATAGAACAGTTAACCGATGAAGTAGAAATAAAATCTCACGTCCGCAAAAAACATCCTGTTCGTTGCCCTTTGCCTGCGTATTTACCACGCGAGGTGGTTACACATGACATATCTGAAGCTGATAAGATTTGCCACTGCGGTGAGCATCTGATCTGTATTGGTAAAGAGATTAATGAACAGTTGAAATACATTCCAGCTCAAATCAGCGTCATTCAGCATGTTCGACCTAAATACGCATGCAAACCTTGCCAGGAGAATGTCAAGATTGCACCGATGCCAAAATTGCTGCTGCCAAAAAGCGTTGCTACACCTGAATTAGTAGCGCATGTCATTATCTCGAAATATTGTGACCATCTCCCGCTTTATCGGCAAGAAGCTATTTGGGAGCGTATGGAAATTGATATGCCACGCAGTAGTTTGTGTGGTTGGGTGTTAAAAACAGCAAACCTGTGTGAGCCGCTTGTGAAGCTGCTACAAGATAATATTGTTGCGGATGCTTATGTTCAGGCAGATGAAACGACTGTGCAAGTCTTGAATGAGATTGGACGTGATAATCGAACTAAATCGTATATGTGGGTCTATCGTGGTGGAGGATGCAAGCCAAGCATTGTTTATGAATATCAAGAAACACGCGGAGGATACCATGCGCAGCAATTTCTAGCCGGATTTAATGGGTATTTACAAAGTGACGCATTCTCTGGATATAACTGGGCCCAGCACACCAAAGAAATTATTTCTGTTGGATGTCATGCACATGCAAGAAGGCCTTTTGCTGAATTGGCAAAATCTAATAAAAATTCCGGACTTGCATATGAGGCGCTTAAGTTTTATCGCAAATTATACGCGGTTGAGAAAGATGCTCGCGACAATCAATTAACGCCAGTAGCGCGATATCAATTACGCATGGAAAAATCAGTGCCGGTGCTAGCTGCATTTAAAAAATGGCTTGATCATCATCTGCCAAAAACACCGGAACAAGGCGCAATTGGAAAAGCAATTCGTTATTGTCTTGCTCATTGGAATGAATTAAATAATTACCTGAAAGATGGTCGCATCGAAATAGATAACAATCTGGTTGAAAATGCTATTCGCCCATTTGCACTGGGCCGAAAAAACTGGATGTTTAATGGAAGTCCTGCGGGTGCGAAAGCTGGCGCAACATTCTTCTCGCTGATTGAAACATGTAAAGCGAATGGGATAGAACCATATAAATATTTATGCACGATGCTGAATCGTATTCGTGAATGTGTATCTGAAGATGATTATCGAAAACTGCTACCGCAGTCTATCCAGAAATAATTATTTTGAAAGGATCTTTTGAATTCTAGAACGATTACATTCCAATTAACTGTTCTAAGTCATATCCATCCATGCAAATTTTAATAATATTTTCTCTGCAACGCTTACCTTCATAGCGATATTTATCATCTCTAATTTTTTGAGCCATATTTCTTCAATTTTAAGATGATATGTGCTAAATGGCAGGTTGATCAGTATGCAATATTTATAGTTAAATTTTCATAAAATCGTACGATCCATTGAAAGCTTCCTCCATTGTTATGTCTCTCTTTTTTCCTTCGGTAACTTATTTATGAGACAACTCGGCAAATATTAACAATATTGAGACATTATGGGTTGCTATGTATAATTCATGCCACTTTTAATCCATGTGAGAAAATAAAATGCCATTTGACTCTTGGGACCGCCTAGTGAGAGAAATTGAGAAACACCATGTTAAAAATGGTAATATAGTCTTGCTTTCTGTACTGAGTGATTTGACGCTAGATGACTTGTATCGCGATTCCCTTGGAAAATCATTATTCACCTGCATTCGAGAATCTTCAATCGATGTTAACAAAAAGTGGATTTATAATAATTGTACCCTATTGGAGACGGTTATTGACCATTATAAGAATGCTCCCCTAATGCGGCGGCAGGCGATAAGAATGGTGCTGGCTTTAGGTGTTAATGTTAATCAGGAGATCAATAATGAAGGGAACACTTTTTTACATGAATATGTAACAGACATACAGGCAGATACCACTATTCTTCGGGATCTCCTCGAAGCGGGTGGTGACTTTCTAAAGAAAAATCATGAAGGAAAGACTCCAGTAAGTCTAGCGCCCAAACAAGTAGCAACTTTTATAGAAAGATTATTAGAGACACACGGCGTGGAAAATCAGGCTGCCATTAAAATACAACGCAAATGGCGATTGCATTCACAAAGCAGATCAAAATCTTCTCCATCATCCATTGTGCTTATTCATAAACTTTTAAATAGAACTCCAGAAGAGCCTTCATCAAATCCTCCTAATAAAGAAGAAATGCAGCGATGGATCGATAGACACGCAGAGAAAGACAAAGAAACAGCAAAAAAGGTAATTGATGCTGTGCAGCATATCTCGCATAAGCATTTTTTATTCGGATTAAAAATGGCAACAAAAAAATTCAATAATTATCTTTATTCACTTCCCGAAGCGAATAGAAATTATGTGTTGGTTATTGATAAACACGATGATAAAAGCAGTTGGTGGGTTACCAAGTTAGCAGGAAAATTTCTGGCGATTAAGCCTCGGCAAATTATTTGTGCTCAGGATTTAGATAAATTTGAGCCCAGTGATGATTTGTATCATGCGGTATTCTTGGATGATGCAAGTTACTCTGGGAATTATTTCAGTGGGATATTAAACGCCATTCAAGATAAAATGTTTAATGGAAATAAAGACCTGATAAATCTGAAATTGCATCTTGTTATCCCATTCATGTCTGAGGAATCACAAGCACGTTTTAAAGAATTCGATGTCAAGATACATCATCAAGAAACGATACCTAACTTTAAGGTATCAGGCACGTTATTTACTGCAAAAACGGCGACTTATTTTGATCATAAAATTCCGGACAAGACATACTCAACTATTGCTTGTATTGCTGATGGTACATTAATTGATGGGAAAGAAAGCGGTATAACTTTTGTTAGGCCAGTTACGCCGCCCTATAAAAAGAAATAAACATATTTAACGCTTCTTCGTAATCTTTCTGCAAGATTTCAAAAGTTCGCGGAGTTCCTGCCTGCTCCACCCTCTGTCAACGCTTACTCCGATTTCATGTAAACGTTCAATATAAATAAATTCTAAGCGATGGTTAATGTACATCTGCCAACGCTTACAATTCATCAAATCATTACACCACCCTCTTCTCTTCCCTCAGCAATGCAAGGTGAGATTGTCATTGCCACTCGTGA
>CAZKUQ010000028.1:0-16743 GCA_964555965.1 uncultured Coxiellaceae bacterium | reverse complement strand
GAAATGTTGGAGATGAGCGACGTAAATCAACGACCACATCCCATACTGAACCACGCAGAACGGAAACTAATTTGCCTTGCGAACGCGGTAATTGATAATGTAATCCACGCAATACATTTTTCTTGGAATGCGATTGATTGTCTTGCACAAATGCAGGTATTCCTAATTGTTGGTATCGTTCTTGCTGATATGATTCGTAAAAATAACCACGATCATCTGAAAAAATTTTCGGTTCAATGATAATAACACCAGGCAATGGCGCTTCAATAATATTCATGATTGTGATCCTATCGATCAATTAAATCTAACAAATACTCGCCGTAACCGCTTTTAATTTGTGATTCAGCCAGTTTTTCCAATTGCGAACGATTAATATAGCCCATGCGCCAAGCAACTTCTTCTGGACTGCCAATTTTCAATCCTTGGCGTTGTTCTAGTACATAAATAAAATTGGCAGCATCTAGTAATGATTTATGTGTGCCAGTATCAAGCCACGCCGTGCCGCGCCCTAATTTATCCACGCGCAATTTTTTCTGTTGCAAATAATGCAAATTGACATCGGTAATTTCAAGCTCGCCGCGAGCAGATGGCTGAAGATTTTTTGCAATGTCGATCACTTGATTATCATAAAAATATAGACCAATCACGGCATAATTTGACGGAGGCGAAACAGGTTTTTCCATGATATCAATCGGTTCTTGTTGCTCATTAAAATGGATCACGCCATAGCGTTCAGGATCGGAGACGTAGTAGCCAAAAATCGTCGCTCCACTTTTCAAAGTAGCGGCTTGCTGCAATTTTTCTGACAAATTATCGCCGTATAAAATATTATCACCAAGAATCAGGCATACATTGTCTTTACCAATGAATTTTTCGCCGATAATAAAAGCTTGCGCGATTCCCTCAGGTTTATTTTGCGCGGCATAATGAAGCGATATACCCCATTGTGAGCCATCACCAAGCAAATGTTGAAACATAGCTGATTCATGGGGCGTGGTGATAATCAATATTTCTTTGATACCCGCGTGTATCAACGTGCTAAGTGGATAATAAATCATCGGTTTATCGTAAACAGGCAACAACTGTTTACTGATTGACCGAGTGGCAGGATAGAGTCGGGTGCCTAATCCGCCGGCGAGGATAATGCCTTTCATAATGGCTCCAGTGTTTAGTGTACGTTTTCCTGTGAAAGTGTACGTCATCCCCGCGAAGGCGGGGATCTATCACAATAGATTCCTACTTTTTAAAATAACGTGGCTGTATAAATATCCTTGTTATTTCTGATGATTCTTTTTGCAATGGCGTATTATAATCGCCGTTTTGATCGCTGAGAACAAGAGATGAATGGTCCATTAGTCACAATTTTAATCCCAAATTATAAGACATTGGAGTTAGATAAACTTTGCTTGCGCTTGATCCGTAAATTTACTGATGCTAATAAAATAAAAGTGATGGTGATCGATAATGATTCCAAAGACGCATCGCTTGATTATCTGCGTAGTTTAGCTTGGATAGAATTGATTGAACGTCCTGTCATTCCCAACGAAGGTGCGATTTCAGCGCATTCACGCGCCTTGGATATGGCACTTGATCGTGTGACAACGCCATATGTTTTATCGATACACACGGACACATTAGTGAAGCATCCACGTTGGTTGGAGTTTTTAATTGAACAGATCGAACAGTCCCCGAATATTGCTGGTGTTGGGTCATGGAAATTAGAATCCAAATCGTTTTGGCGTCGCAGTTTAAAATCAATTGAACGTAATATTCAGCATTTTTATTTTAAATTAATTGGTAAAACGCGTCATGGTTTGGAAGGAATTGGTAAAAATTATTATTATCTTCGCAGTCATTGCGCCATGTATCGCATGGATTTATTGCGTAAATATAATTTGAATTTTTCTGATGGTGATATGGTTGCAGGCAAAGCATTGCATCAACGATTGGTTAATGAAGGTCATCAAATGATTTTCATTCCGTCAGATATATTAATACATTACCTCGAGCATATAAATCACGCGACAACCGTGTTAAATCCTGAATTAAGTACACGTGAAAAAAGTGTCTCAAAAGGGTTACGCCGCATTGAAAAAAGTTTATCGCGTTTAAATGCGAAAACAATTTTGCAAGATGTGAATTTAGATAGGTGAGGTGTTAACATTATCTTTCATGTGTTAAGTACATGAAGGATTTTATCTTCAATCTGTGCGGGCATTAAATTTTCCCGCAAAATTCTTTGTTGTCGAGATTCATTTGGCGGAAGAGATTGATGTTGTTTGCTAGCAAAACTAAATGAAATCGATGCGTGATTTCTAATAGGATGCTGCTTAAATAAGCTAAGCGAAGAAGCAAATTTATATAAATCATCACGTTCTTCAAGAGTAAATTCAGCCGCTTTTTTTAATAAATCAGCTAATACGGTATTTGATAATATTTCTACTTCCTGATGCTTAGATAATTGTTTATTTAGTTTAGATAACTGTTTTTTTGTTTCGGTAAGATCTGCCTCTTTTTTAAAAAACATTGCATCGGTTAATGTGGCGTGTTCTAAGTTAGTGGTTGATAAGTCGGTTTCACCTAAATAAGCACGAGTTAAATTAGCATGTATCAAGTTGGCGTTGGATAAATCAGCATTAGAAAGATCACAATCTGTTAATATAGCTTTTTGTAAATCTGCGCCAGAAAAATTAGTGGATTTAAATTTTGTATTAGCTAAATTTGCGTGATATAAGCAGAGATTAGAAAAATCAATATTCGAGCAGTCGCTTTCCTTCATGATGGCATGAGATAAATTAGCTTCAGAAAAATTAGTACCTTGAAAGATCGCTTTGGATAAATTTGAATTCGATAAATTTGATTTTGAAAAATTAGTTTTTGTTAAATTCGCATATTGTAAGTTTGTATCTGTGATGGTTGTATCACTCATGTTAGTGCAAATTAACACAGCTTCATTCATATCACAAAATGAAAAGTCATCATTGTTAAAATTAGAGTGCGACAATTCAGCCTTATTCCAATTCAGGTGATCTAATTTTTTATTCGGATAACTTACACCTTGCAAACTTGCACCCGATAAATTAACGTTTTTTAAAATAGTATTGGTAAGAATGCTGCGATCTAATTTCGCTTGCGAAAGATTAGCATTGGTAAAATTAGTATTGGATAAATCTGCATTGGCAAAATTCGTTCCCATGAGAATGGCGCTGGAAAAGTCTGTATTCATAGCATTGATTCGTTGCATATCACAGAGAAAAAATCGTGTTTTCACAAAATTACTATTAGTAAAATTGGCTTCAACAAAACATGCTTCAGTTGCTTGTGCTTCGACAGCGGAGATACAAGACAGATCGGCATAATTGAAATTAGTATTCAACATAAGAGCGTGCGATAAGTTCGATCTTGTGAATTGGCTATTTTCAAGATGAAGATTACATAAATTAGCATGATATAGCTGTGCTTCCGGTGCGTGCACATAGTGGTGATCTTGATCGATATTCAAACGATTTTGATCACATACTTGATGTTGCGTGATCGTTTTTATAGCGCGAATGCTGTTAGCAATATTTCTTAATTGATTTTGTTCTGCATATTTTATCGCAGCTGATACAAAATCTTGAGGTAGAAGATTAATGTTATTGGTGGTTAAGATTTGATAACAGATTAAAGAAGAATCATCATCAATTTTGTTGTCAGGCGTAATCGTTAATTCATTTTTTAAATTTTCTATTTCTTGTTGACCATGCTCACTGGCTTGAATTTTCCTAACGAACGCTTGGATGTCTGCACTCGTTGCATTATTTAATAATTGTAACAGTTGAGTTGGTGTAATTGTGCTAAATATTTCTGTTAATTTGGTTTCATCGTACGTGATCAATTCTTTAATAGAAATATCATTTTTTTCGATGGTCTTATGTTGACTGAGCATGATTGATTCTCCGTTATTATTGTCTCAATAACTAGCTGTTTATATCGCCCTTCGAGACGTGTGACTATTCGTGCTGTCCTTCGTGACGGCGCACTATATGCGCCTCCTCAGGATGGCTAAACGCGTCTCGAAACATGAGGCAGACACTTTCGCATATGAGAGATGCTCTTCATCTCCGATCGCCCTGAGGAGCGGCGTTTTGTGCCGCGTCTCGAAGGGCATACACTATTCTTCAGACTTAAATCCGATGCGGTCAAAATGACCTTCTAATTCATCAACATTATTAAATCGAATTCGAACATAACCGCCGCCGCGTTCTTCATATTCAATTTGTACACGATTACCAACATGACTAGATAAGGCTGCTTCTAATTTTTTAATATTAGCATCGTTATAGGTTGAGTTGTCGTTGTTATTTTGCTGCAATTTTTTTACTTCCATTTCCATTTTGCGTACATTCCAATTTTTTTGTACGCATTGTTCAGCTAAAGCAAATTGTTGATGCAAATCAAGCCCAGCTAAAATTTTGCCATGACCTTCGCTTAATTCACCAGTCACTAATAATTTTTGCACGCGTGGATCAAGCTTGAGTAAGCGTAATGCATTCGTGACGACTGTGCGAGATTTTCCAACTGATGCAGCGACTTCTTCGTGTAAATAATGAAATTCATCGATTAAACGTTGATAAGCTTGTGCTTCTTCGATTGGATTTAAATCTGTGCGACTAACGTTTTCGATGATAGCCGCTTGTAATGCTTGTTCATCAGAATAGGGATTGACTAAACAACTAATGTCGGGTAATCCTGCTAATTGTGCCGCGCGCCAACGTCTTTCACCCGCGACAATTTCATATTTACCATCATTGGTTGGCCGCACCACAATGGGTTGTAATAATCCGCCAGTGCTTTTGATTGATTCAGCTAATTCCCATAATTTTTCTGGGTCAAAATACTGGCGCGGTTGATATTTCCCGCGTATTAGCAAGTCAATTGAAATTTGTTGTAAGGTTGGTTTTCGTTTTAACATGGTAAATATCGATATTTAATTGATATTCAATCCTTGTGTTAAGTCTCGCCGGAAAAAAACTCCGACGAGTACTATATTTATTAATATTACATTTTGACTACTGTATATCGATATTCTTAACTAAACAAGATCTCCAGCTTTTTTCTCCTCAATCAGCGCTTCTAATAATAAAGTCGCCGTCTGAGCTTTTACGTACCAGAGAAGAGTCATGCCAGGGGCTACATCACCTCGAAAAACATCATTCCCTTCGATTAATGAATAGTAATTTTCATTGTTAACTTCTTCTAACAAGTATCGTTTGATGTCAGCTAATGTTCTGCTTAACTCAGCATCCTTAGTTAACCCAAACATTTGTGATGCGATTAAAAACTCAGCCCATTCATTTGTTGATTGAATATTTTTAGTACGCCAGCTCGTTAAAAGTGTCGATTTAAAGGCTGAACGAATAGTTTTCCATTGATCCGCATTAAAAACTCCTCCACCAGTTTCGTACAATTTTCCTAATGCTAAATAAAATTGTGACCAGCGAGAATAATAATAACTACATGTTGGAAATTGAGACTGAGTTAATGCTTTATATATTAAATCTGAAGAATTCATTTCTGCTTGTTGTAGTTTATTTGAAAGCGTGACTGATTTTTTGATCAGACTTAAAGAAGTTAACACATTAATATTAACAACACAGTCAACATTATTTTCCGATCCAGGTTCTCTAACCCAAGTTAGGAACGCACCAGAATTGATATCTTTCCACGATGCTTCTTTCTTACTTTGTGTTGTTCGATTTTCATCAAGAATATTTTCTAACATCTTTAAATAAGCATTGATAAAAGGATGGCCTGGTTCAGTTTTTTGTAGCCATATAGCCATCTGGGAACTGTCATCACTATCAGCTGAAAGTGTATCACCCGTCACTTCTCGAATAGCAGGATCAGTGGAAGGAGCTCGAATTACTGTTCCATCCTCAAGTTGCCATACTGGCCAGAAACCAATGGCACCGTAAGGTTCGTCTTTTAAACGGTGATTAAGGTAGTAATTAATAAAAGGTTTAAATTTCTTTTTCACTTCTAGATAACCTGGAAGCGCAACGCTTGATTGCATGGCGTCTAGTCGCAACATGATTTGTAAAGCAGAAAATGGGCTTAGATCAGAAAACAAAATTTTTGATTTTCCTTTCAGAGTGATATTTTCTAACCATGCACCTGATAATCCTTCCGGCAGATCTTGTGTTTGTTCAGCTTGCACTGTTTTCCAAAGAGAATTCAAGTTGTTTTCAGCATAGGCTGTCAATGAACTCAGAAAAAAAATTCCAACAAGAACAATTATTTTTTTTAGCATGTTATTAAATACTCCTTTGTTATGACAATGCTTATGTTATTTACGCAGTTGATTTGTTGGTTCAGCATTGTCAGTCATTTGCTGTAATTGATTAGCGATTGGTGCGAATAATGCTAATGATTTTTCTGCGCGCGCAGTACTCACTTCATAATTTGTTTTGATAACTTTAAGTTGTTCTGCATCTTCGTGCAGGCTAATTTTCATTTTACGGATTTTTTCTTCAGCTCCAACTTCATCAGCATTATTATAAACGCCAATATAAATATTTTTTACACGAACTCGTTCTTCAAATGTGATGAGCTGCGATTTTTTCTCGAGTAGCTTCATTTTCCATTCTAATGCTACATAATTTAATAACAATGCTGTATCGAATGACTGCACTAAATTGTTAATAAAACTTTGTCTTTCAGTATCAGTCATATCACTATCAAGTTTTTTGAGAATAGATTCTTTGGTGTGGACTGATTGATTATTAGGCTGACTATTTAAGCGCGATGTTGCCATGACTAAAAATCCTTTTAGTTAAATTTATTTTGGATGTGACAGCGCACTAAGATGAATGAGATGTGAATAATTTTCAAGTAGCATAAAATAATTTTCTTTTCGCTGAAATACACGCTCGTACACCATTTAATCATGTAATTTTGGTACTAAAAAAGCGGGCAGGTCAAATTCCAAACAACCTGATCATTTTTCCATTCACAACTGGATTACTAGATCAACGCAATTAACATTCCTGCAAAACATTCATTCGCCCCTTGTTCCAATCAAAATATCCGTTTAACATTAGCACCAGCTCGTTGGTTTCTACCCGTTCATGTCCTTCTTTAGTCGGAAAAAACACGAATTTTGGATGAATTAACGAGCAATATCAAATTTTTGTCCCATACAAAGATATTTGCGTTGAAGGGCTTGATATGAATAGCGAAAAAATTGATTTGCCTGACACTTTATTTCCGTTTGTTTGGAAATATTTAAAATATAAAAAATGGTACTTAACGGGCTTCTTATTTGTGTCTCTGGTGTGGGCAATAAATATGTCTGTTAGCCCATATTTATTAAAGATCATTATTGATACCGTTGTTCAATATGCAAATGACCAAACTAAATTATTCCCTGCTCTATTTATACCTATCGTGTTTTATATATTGATGACCATAATTTTAAACTTAACTTTTCGTTTATACGATTACATTAATTTGAAATTATATCCTTATTTAAAAGGCTCTGTAGATAAAGATATGTTTTCCTATGTGCTAGATCATTCATATACATTTTTTCAAAATACATTTGCTGGAAATTTAACAAGAAAAATATGGGACATGGCAGAAAATATTGAACCATTAATCAGCATTCCTAATGAATGGTTTTATCCTCGCTTCTTTGCCGCAATTATTGCAAGCTTTACTTTATTCGAAGTTGTTCACCCTTTATTTGGGATCATATTATTTGTATGGACAGCGGTATATGTATATATTTCTTATATCGCAGCAAAAGGAGCGGAAAAATATGCAAGAAGTTTTTCTGAAAATATTGCCAAAATGACTGGTACCGCATCTGATTCAATATCAAATATCGTTAGTGTTAAATTATTCCATAATAAAGTTCAGGAAATTTCCCATCTCGATAAAGATGTTAATCGGTTGGTAAATAGTGATCGTGATTTGCAGTGGTATAATTTAAAAGTTAATTTATTTCAAGATATAGGTTACACCACTTTAATAACAGCCATGCTAATGGCATTAGTTTATGGCCTTAAACAGCATTGGGTAAGTCCTGGTGATTTTGCTCTCGTGCTATCTTTATCAATATCATTGATGTGGAGCGTTCAGGAAGTCGGTAAGCAAATGCAACGTTTTTCTAAAGTAGTAGGTGCTTGCAATCAAGCGTTAAGTATTATACGTATACCTCATGAGATTACTGATAAATCTGACGCAAATCCACTTGACATCAATAAAGGCGAAATTAAATTTGATCATGTTACATTTCAATATGAAAACAATGAGCCTTTATTTAATAATCTCAATGTTACTATCAGGGCTGGAGAAAAAGTTGGATTAGTAGGATTTTCTGGAGGAGGAAAGTCCACTTTTATAAAGCTTATTTTACGTTTAATTGATATACAAGAAGGGACAATATCAATTGATAACCAAAACATTAAAAATGTTACTGTCAGCTCTCTTCGCAAACAAATCGGAACTATTCCTCAAGAGCCAGAATTATTTCATCGTACCATTATGGAGAATATCCGTTTTGCAAAACCACAAGCAAGTGATGATGAGGTAATAATTGCTGCTAAACATGCAAAGTGTCACGATTTTATTTGTGGGTTGCCTAATCAATATCAATCACTTGTTGGTGAGCGTGGAATAAAATTATCTGGTGGCCAGAAGCAGCGTATAGCCATAGCAAGGGCGTTTTTGAAAAATGCACCTGTTTTATTACTTGATGAAGCAACGTCTTCTTTGGATTCTATAACGGAAAGCCATATTCATGAAGCATTGCATGAGGTGATGTTAAATAAAACTACTATTGTTATTGCACATCGATTATCAACGCTAAAAGACATGGACAGAATTTTAGTTTTTGTTAGTGGTAAAATAGTTGAAGATGGTTCTTTGGAATCGTTATTGCAAAATAAGGATAGTTATTTCTATAAACTGTGGCAAATGCAAGCTGAAGGATTTATACCAACAATTTCTGAATAAAATTGCAATGAAAGGTTGGCAGTTTATCGATGCCAATCCGGAGCGTTACGTTGCTTGTTTTCTTGATAATAGCTTGCGGCAATTAAGCAAATACAAACGCCAAATAATGGATAAATAGTAATTGCTAAACGTGAATTGATAGATTCAATTAATAAGGTAACAATAAATTGCGCGAAAGCGCCGAAAATGATAACACCAGTATTGAAGCCAATCGAAAGACAAGTTGCGCGGACATTTGCTGGAAAAATCTCAGTCATCGCAGCGGTAATCGCACCATAATAAATTGCAAGTGAAAAACAAAATATGCATTGCACGATAATTAATTTTGCTAACGAAGGTGATGAATTAAGCCACGCGAAACAGGGATAAAGTTCAATAAAATATAATGCCATTGAAAATAATAATAATGGTTTTTTACCAATACGATCTGACAGCCAACCAAAAAAAGGAATTAATATTGTCATCATTCCTACGCCAATCAACACAGATAAATAAGAGTCATAAGTTGTTAAATGTAAATATTTTGTTACATAGATTGGCATATAAGATAATATGACATACATCGATACAGTTCCACCGCTCACGAGGCCTGTTACGATGAGAATAGCTTTTAAATTATTTTTCACTTTTAAAATTAATGTTGTTTCTGATTTTTCTTGCATGAGAATATTCGTTTCATTTACTTGACGTCTTATATAAATTCCAGCAGGAATAATTAATAATCCAATGATGAATGGAATTCGCCAGCCAGCATTTTCAATTTGTTGATCACTTAAATTGGCGGCAAGTTCCATCCCAATAAATGAGCTCAGCAATACAGCAATCATTTGACCAAATGTTTGTAATGAGCTGTAAAAACCGCGCTTATTTGTTGGAGATAATTCAGTTAATATTGAAGCTGAAATCCCAAATTCAGCTCCTACTGAAAATCCCTGTAAAAGTCTGGCAAGCAAAATTAGTAGTGGCGCATATATTCCGATTTGATGATAGCTCGGAGTAATAACAATTATTATAAGAGATATTGTCATGATAATTATGATCAAATTCATCGTTCGAATTCGACCATGTTTATCTGAATATAATCCTAAAATAATTCCACCCAATGGTCGTATTAATAATGCAACACCAAAAGTTGCAGTAGCAGCTAATATGGAATTAATAGGATTAATACTTGGAAAAAATAATTTCGCAAAATAAATACTAACAAATGAGTAAACAAAAAAATCATACCACTCAAGTGCATTGCCGATGGTCAACGCAATAATATTTTTTATCGATAAATTATTCATGCCATTATTATTTCAATTTTAATTTCGAAGGAATATCAGTTCTGAGATTTTCGATGTGTTCGTCAATATTGCATATTTGATTAAATCGAGCGCCTTCTTTTATTTTTTGTAGTGCGGCATCTTCTTTCATTTGTATCTCTTCACCCTTTGGAATAGCTAATATCGCTTCTTCTTTACTCATGGCAACAATACCATCTTTATCAGCAAAAATAATATCGCCAGGATTGACTTCAATGCCACCACATTGAATTTTTTCTTTAATCGATCCAACTTTATCTTTTTTTCCTGATTTAGCACACTTACCTTTAGCAAAAAATGGAAGTTCACTTGCTTCGATTTCTTTGATATCACGACAAAATCCATCTGTCACGATACCGCCAAAACCTTTAATTTTTGCAACGTTGGCACACATCCCACCAGCGAGTGCATAAGGTGCGCCATAAGAAGCAATCACTAATATAGTTGGAACAATGTCATTATCAGAACAATTTAAAAAGGCTAAAAATGTTTGTAAATCATCTAATGCTTGCATGGTTGAAAGTGAATCTTGCGCGCTATTCACTGTGTATGCTCGACCGATACATTGTTCGTTTTTTCCGATAGGTGCAATGTTAGCATCCATCAATCGAATAGTTGGAGCGGCGTCGCATATAAGCGGTGTCGTGAGTTTGTCTAATCTTTGAAATATCTCTGTGTAACTGCTGTTTATTGTGAGTGTGGGGCGTGATTTCATGATGTTTTTCCTTATGGAACATAGAACATATCTATGACAGCGTTAATCCATTTCTTCGGCTGTTCCAAACTAGACAAGTGACCTGCATTGGGAATGACGATTAATTTGCTGTTCTTAGCGAGCGCATGCATATTTTGACTTTGCTGAGGTGAAATCACCTTATCTTTCTCACCAGTAAGGATAAGAATAGGTAACGATGAATTGGCAAGTATATTAGATGTATCGTGACGCAAAGCCATTCCACGTAAAGCAGAAGCAATGGCCATTTTATCTTGCTTTTCTAAGACATATTTCAAAAACATTCTTGTTTTTTCGGATGCATCAGGAGAGAGGGCTTTAGAAATAAATTCATTGATTAGATTTTCAGTGCCGTGTTCAATAACATCAACAGCGGTTGCTTCACGCTTAGCTTTAGTTTCAGGGCTATCGGCAATGGATTGTGTGTCTGACAAAATTAATCCCTCAACTTTCTTCGGAAATTTTTCAAGAAAAGCGAGCGCAATATAGCCTCCCATAGATTCACCGCCAATGACCGCGCTTTTAATATCTAGATGATCAAGTAATTGACTTACTTCATCGGCATAATCTGACATCATAATGGCTTGACCATTTGCAGAAGAGGACTGACCAAAACCCCATAAGTCTATGCTGATGATTCGAAAAATGCGACTATCTCGAAAAACATCCTCAATCTCATTTCGTGCCGGTTCCCATAATCGTCGATCAGTGGGAAAGGCATGGATCAAAATAATGGGTCTACCATGTCCTATGTCTGTGTAAGAGATAAATCGATTGTCAGCTATTTGAAACGTCCTGGCATGAGCTGGTGAAAATAAAACAAAAATTGCAAATATAGCTGTAAAAACTCTGATTGAGGAAATAATTTTGTACATGACCTGTTCCTTATATTCTTATTCGGGTTCTAGAACTGCTCTAACTACAACTACATAGTGTAGCTATCTTCTGAGCCTTAATCCTTAAACTAAAACTTCCATCTAGTTAGTGATCAATGATAATAAATTTTAAATATAATTTTTTCATGTTATTTCAGTTGGGCCTTTTTATAAGTTTCAAGTGTTGGAGCAATGATATTAGCTTTTTTATAAATTTCAGTAGTAGGAAATAATAAAAATATATCATTAATTTGTTGTATAGAAACTTGTGCATGTTGCACGCTAATATCCATCACGTGTCCTGATAGTTTTTTATCATTTGAAATAAAATGAAAATGAAAGCCTGGTGCGCCAATATTCATTAAATAATCAGGAAACCAAAATCCAACTAACGTACCAGATACATTGTTAGCAGTATAAATATTTTCATGAATAGCTTTAGTATTCAGAGCTGAGCGTGGAGTTCTGCTGCGCATCGTAATAAAATTAAATTTTCCATCAATTTTCACTGCGTAAGGAATATTTTTATTATTTATCGCATTGCTAATAGCAGCTTTTAATCTAGTATAATTTTCGGTTTCTTGAATATCAGCAAACAAGGTTGGCTTAAAATTAATGACTTGAGCAAACGGGGTTTTCCAGTCTAGATTGACTGGCACGGTTTTCCCATCCTGTAAAATCTGGTAAAACATACCATTGATGGCAATCATTTCACCTTTAATGCCATTAAATGTACCTAAACCAAAATTTCCATGCTGTTTGATTTCACGATAAGTCGTGTTACCTTCAATTGCACCAGCAAATAATGCACTGGGATTACCAACTTGAAATAGTGTATTTGCAAATTGATTATCATTCATTGCTAATGTATTTTTGCAAAAAAATAATATGAGCCAAATTATTTTTTTATTCATGCAAAAACATCTCAAAGATTTATTTTTAAAAATTGTAAAAAACATGAAATTTATTTTGTTCGAATGCTTTAGTTAAAGTGTCGTAATCGAAATTTTTTGTATCAGACAAAGCTTTCTGTAACACAATGCCAATGGCAGTTGCAGAAGCAGAATAGTTTGACGCTTTAAAATTGTATTGACGGTAATACTGTTGATCATATTCTTTTGATGTCACAAAAAAATCTTGTCCTGCTGCAATCTCATTAGGTTGCCAAGGCGAATCATTGTTTTGTGCGGGTGTCAAAGGAATATGTTTTTGCAGCGAAATATTCTTCATAACATTATATGAAGATAAACCATACGTAGATAACAAAATAGTTGCATGATATTTATCAACTAATTCATTTGTTAAATTGGTGATAGTTGATGAATCAGATTGAGAATCAAGATAAACAATTTTTACGTCATAAGATGTATTACCAATGTATAATCCGCCAGCTTGCTCAATCATCAAACGCCAATATTCATAACCACGCATCATGTCTCTGCCTTTTTGTGCATCTTGTCCCGACAGTGGCAACACAGTCCCTAAAACAAGTTTTTTATGTGTTACTTTAGTTTGAAATGGAACGAAGGTCGTTCCATTTGGACCATCATGAGTGTGAATCATTTTTGATGATAGTGTGGTTAAATTAATTTTAGTAATGTGATTATCAGTTGCATTGGTGACGTAAGCGTATTTTCCTGAGGGGCTTAATATTACAGAGACAGGATTAAGGCCTGTCACAATGCGCTTAACAATTTTTCCAGTTTGTACATCTATAATCACTACTTGGTTATCAAATGCAGCTGGAGCAATAATATATTTTTGATCGGGTGTCATATCAGAATAAAGAATTTGACCTACACCTAAGTTATCAAATTGTTTCACTATCGATAATTTAATCGGATCGACAAGCACAACTTGATTATAAGCAGAAGCCATTAAATATTGTTGATCAGGTGTGAATTTCAAACCTCGTACAGGTGTTGTTAATGTTAGATTACCGGTAATTTTGCCAGTGTCAGGATCGATGCGGAAAATGCCATCACGTCCTGCCATCAGCCAAAGAATTTTTCCATCTGCTGAAAATAACATATTATGTGTATTGGGACTGACATCAAATTTTTTAATAATTGAATTGGTATCTAAATTAAATACCAATACTTTATTACCTTTTTCGATATTGACATAAAGTAAATTGTTAGATGAAGGACGTAATTTTATGCCATGTGGCGCGCTATCGATTTGGTCAAAGTTTTTGTGTTCAGCAGGATCAAATGTATAAAGCCGATATTTTTCAGTCCTTGATGGAATATCAATCACTGAAATTGATGTGCCAGGTCGACCAGCACCACTATCATAGTCTTTTATGCCAAAATTGGAGACATAAGCTGTTTTACCATCTGGAGATAGTGCAATTTCATGAGGTAGGTAGCCTATCTGAAGTTCGCCGAGTGATTTACCATCTTTTGGATTGTAAAAATTAACGTGTCCAGCATTTTCTTCAACGACCGCAAGCATGTTATTTGGAGATAATGCATAGAGATTGCTACTGGTAATAGTTGAAAATAAATATGCTGTCATTAGGTAAAAATTGATTTTTTTCATCGTTTAGATTCCAAAATGTAGTTGCTTAAACTTCATTCAATTAATCAAGTTATTTCAATGCAGTGATAATAATCATAGTAGAAAATTAAAGTCAATATATATAGCATGCTATATATATTACTTATTAAGTCAACATTGTCAGAATGTATAGTGTCCTATACAATACGAAATTATTTTTCACGGCATAAAAATATGGCATTCAATCTTGATGAACATACCGGTGTTTTAATTAAGAAAGCAGCCAGGCTTTTTGAGCGTGTTGCTAATTTAAACCTTGATGATTTGGGCATAACTTACGCGCAAACTATTTTTTTAGTACGTTTATGGGATAAAGACGGACAAAACCAAATGGAATTAACTAAGAGTGCTGGTTTAAAACAACCAACAGTCGTTCGAATATTAGATCGCATGGAGCGTGATAAATTAGTTAAGCGTGTTCGCAATAAAAATGATAGACGCATTTATAATTTTTACTTAACTGAAAAAGCCAAAGTAGCTTGTAGAAAATTAGAAAAGCAGGGAACAATGATGCAAGAATTAGCGACAGGGACACTACATATTAAAAAAGTTGATGAGCTAAATAAATATTTATTAGAAATAATTTCTAATCTCGAAGATTTTATGGAAACAAATAAGGTATAAATTTTTTATTGGAATATAAAAAAGGATAAAGGATGAAAAAATTAACTGCTACCTTGTTAGGATTAATTATCGCGCTGAATTGTTATGCGGAACCAGGGTTGTAATGTCGTAACAATTGTTAAAGGATTTGAATAAAATATAATCAAAGGTAATTTTATGAATAACCGTAAACAAATTGAAGATCAAGCTTATTCAATGCTCCAAAAAAATGATTTAGAAGGTATGGGCTCTACTATCAATACCAATCCTTGGTTACTAACCAGTACTTTTGATTTTGGTGGAACCTTGTTACATGATGCATGTTGGAATGATCAAGCGCAAATGGCTGAACTATTGTTAAGTTTGGGCGCAGATGTAAATTCAAAAGGATCATTTTCCCGTGATGAACAATACACTCCATTAAGTTGGGGAATAAATAAGATGGGAACAGATACTTTAAAAGTATTAGTTAAATACCATGCAGATTTAAATTTCGGTGGACCGATTTATCGGGCTTTCGTTAGAGAAGATAAAGGTCGCACTCTAGCAATTGCTCTTTTAAAAGCTGGCGCTACAAATAGAGCAAATGAAGTATTTACCCATGCTGTTATGGCCGGAGATGAAGAATTGGTTGATTTATTCTTAGCCCATCATTTTTCTCCAGACATCAAAGATGATGATGGAAAATCATTATTAACTTGGGCGGCTAATAATAGCAGCAGTGGACCCCATTATCGCATAGCTGAAAAATTGTTAGCACAGGGCGCAAAATTAGAGAATCGCGATAAGCAAGGTTACACACCTTTATATTGGGCAGTTTCGTCTCGGTTTAGATCTGCTCCTCTTATAAATTTGGCTAAATTATATTTAGATCACGGAGCCAAAATTGATTCAGAAAATTATGAAGGTGTTACACCTTTATTGTATGCAGCAGAAAATGGTGAGCTCACTATGTTGGAGTTACTTGCTGCAAGAGTATCCAAAGTTGATATGGCGCAAAGGGATAATCATAGAAACACTATTTTACATTTTGCAGCGCTGAATTTTAATAATGGTGTCTGTCAATATTTTATTGATAAAGGCTTTGACTGTAATGAAGTGAATTCTACTGGAGACAGCCCTTTACATTTTGCCTGTGATTCTCATAAGTATGATAATGTAGCTGCATTGCTGCAGGCGGGTGCTAAGGTAACCATTAAAAATAAAAAAGGAAAAACACCGCTTGATGATTTAAAAAAATATCCTAGTATTGATGATCCAAACTATGAAAAATGTGTGAAAACATTAGAGCAATTAGAAATTATAGAGAAATCGAGAGAATTCAAACAAATTCAAAAGGAAAGTGAATTACCAGCCCAATCTATCACTTTAAAATCAGGAAATTTTATTATATTGGCTGACTTGGCAGACAGAAAAGTATTATCTGCAAAGTCTGAGTATTTTAAAACACTCTTCAATCAGTATGATCTAGATAAGTCAAATAGCAAGAATATAGATTTAAGCGAGAAGTTCAATGAACATATTTTCAGATGTATGATTATTATCTTCAGTGGTATGAAGAATGTAGTGAAGTCTTTAGATACTGCAACAGCATTATTGATGGTTGGATGACCTGCCCGGTTTTTTAGTACCAAAACTACATAGAGAAATTAGCCCCAGTTGT
>CAZKUQ010000027.1:0-16936 GCA_964555965.1 uncultured Coxiellaceae bacterium | reverse complement strand
AGGCTTCTTAACCGAGATTCGCGTATTCAGTAAAGATAACCTCGTGAACGTTTGCCCGTAAAAATATCAACACACACCTAAAAATAAAGTTACTGCGGCATCAACAAAATAATCATTCTTTTTGCCAACAAAAGTATATAAATCTCTGCCTTCAATACGTAATGCAATTAATTTATCGACAAAATATTGTACGCCAAGACCAACATTAACATTTCCTTCATTGTTCGCATCAGTACCATTAGGATGAAGCCCAATTACACCAGGACCAGCCATAATATATGGATCAAATGAATGGAAAGAATTGAAATGATAAGCCCCATCAAACACAAACAATGTGCCATTTACCTGCTTACCGTTATCTTCAACTTTATGTGAATCTGTATTAAAAAAACCAAGAAGTGCTTCAACACCCCAATGAGAAGTAAAGTTATATCCTAATGCTCCAAATCCCACATTTGTGTTATCAATATGTCTCTTCGGAGAAAAGTAATAACTACCACCACCTAAGGTAAAGGTAACTGACTTAGCTTGTGTTTCTGCTAATACATGATTAGTTGATGTTAAAAGAATACAACCAGCAAGAAATAATCCAGCTATTTTTTTCATTTCATCTAAATCCTTTTGATTCATCATGCACAGTAAAATGTGACAATGATTTTACGCTGAGAAAATAGCAATGTTAACTAAATTATTACAATTTCATCAATGGATATTGCAAATCATCTTCTTGTGGGTTTTGCTGATAATTATTCTCGGCAAATAAACCACATGATCCAATAGCCGATTTTTTTGTTAATACAGCTAAATTATTCTCTATATTTTTTGGTGGCAGCACTGCAAGTGATAAACATGGAACGACAACTAATTCTCTATTATCTTTGTTTTCAACAAAACTATAGTTATGAGGAGCAATTTTCACACCAACCCAATTTTCTAATTTAAGCAATTCCTCATTCACTGCAAAATTTTGTACATATCGTATATCAGTATTATTGCCAATTGCAGATTCAACACTAGTTGGCTGATACTTGCTAAGGCCATATTCATTGCCAGGATAAGCATGCGCATCACTAGGATTCACCACACACAAACGATACTGATCTAAATCAACGTGCTTTACTTGAAGCAAATCAATTTCCTCAGAAAAAATTAATTTTACACCATTAATTTCAGCCTCGTCATCTTTCGTAAATATTTCTATTAAACCCTCTGTGATGTGATCAAAATAAGGAACCTCAACATATTCTAACTGTTTAAATTGATGAGATTTTAAGACTTCTTTCAAAGCATTAATATAAATTGGCACTAACACATGATGAATATTATATTCGCCATTCACATTAGCAAAAAATCCCATACCGATAAATGGGAGTTTAAAATAATTCTTTTTATTTGGATCTGCTGTTTTTTCTGCTGCTGCAAATAATAAAGTAAAGTCTTTAACCAGTGCTTGGAAATATGCTTCGCGATTTAATATGAGTGCATTTTTGCTACCCATAAAGATTGGTGAAGTATAAAAACCACCAGTTTTTGGATCACGCTTAATATAATTAAATAATCCCTTGGTTAATAATCGATAATCACCATGTGTCTCGAGATCATTCTCTTTAAGTAATTTAAGCAATTTTTGATGTTCTGCTGGTTGGCGATAAGCATCAATAATAAGATTTTTATAATCAAGTTTTTCATGCTCGAGCTGCATACCTGCTAATGTAAATATGGTTGCTGGCACACTAGTTGGAAGCAAAACAACAGGATTATTTTTAGGATAACCGCCTACACGATATATCATCGAATCTGAAACAAATATTTTTTTTCGTGCATGAAGTCGCTCATCAGGTGACAACCCTCTTGGGTCGCCCGATTGAAGATTCATAAAAAATTCTTGTCCAGGCCACTCTCCACCCAACGGCAGCTCGCCTATTTTACTTGCTTCGACGTCAATGGCAGGAACTTTGGTGATTGATCTTTCTAATGTAAAAGGCTCATTACCTTTTAACTTATTAGGAGGAAAAACGTCTGCATCATAAAAAACTCTTGCACTTTCTAGGCGTTTCTTAAACCCAGGAAAATTTTTATCTTCTGGAAGGAGTTGGCTCGCCTTCAAGCGCCTCAGTTGAGCAATTTTAAATTCAGCAATTTTAGGAGTTGTTGAAAATCTTCGCAGAGCCCCAAAAAATTGTCGGTTATACATATTATTATCTCATCATTTTGTTAGCATAATGCGATTATCAAAACAACATACTCTTATCAAAATTAAAAGTCATCAAGTTTATATTATCGAAATTGCTCCCTTTATTTAAGAATTTAAGCGAGCAGTCTTTTAATAATCAATCATTTTTTAGTATTAGTCAGCGCCTTCTGATTTTCTTCCTGGTCTTGTTGTTGGTTCTGCTTCTTTTGCTGCGCATTAGAAAACAAAGTTGATTTTGATTGTGTTAAATGCACTGATTCACTTAAATTTCCATTTTCATCTGATTTAACATGAGCAACAAAACTAAACGTTTCTTCCTCCTTAACGAAAACCAAATCATCTTGACTACTTATTGTTTTCTTCGGCAGTTGATAATATGTTTTATCCGTTGTAGTACATGTGTTTTTTTGGCCAGTATCTAATCTATATTCAGCATAATTTTGATATTGCTGTTCAATAACAAAATTTAATACGTCATCAATTGTATTACATTCAACAGGTACTGTATAAAAACGAAAAACATATCCTTGATGTTGCTTAAATTTTTGTTGTAATGCTGCAGCAATAATATGTGCCTCATTATGAGTAATTAAACGTTCGTTTAATGGTAAAGTATTTAGTTTCCACATCCGGGCTTGAATTTGTTTAATTTCGGAAGGAAATAATGATGCAATACCGATAGCATAAGATCGAGTTTGTTGATACTCAGGATTAACAAATGTGCCTTTCGGATAAGCAAAAGCAAGATTGTCTACAAATGGCATTTTGATATTAATCACTGGTAGCACTTTTTCAATCTCTCGAGATTGTACTGAACCATATACACCAATTTCAGACTCGTCATTGCAAGGATGCGGTACAATACCATTTATTTCACAATTACACGATTTTGGTTTTATAAAACTGCCAGGTTCCTGATTGTATAGATCAGCTTCAACAATTCTATCAGCAGTATCATATTTTCCATAACGATGAGCATCAATAAAGATAGGCATAATATTGGCATAAATAATACTACCTTCAACAATTGATGGTAACGTCATATTACCCGTAAAATTAGCTGCAATTTTAGTATCAGAAGTAAATGATATAAAAGATGAAATACCATTATAACCATCTAAATGTTGAAATAATCCAATTGGTTGGTCATGTTTAGCAGTAATTTCCCCGTATTCATGTAAAATCTCAACCACATTATAATTTGTTGCATTATGATGAATAATTGGCAGAATAGAACCTTTCACACCACGCATCACTTTAATGGGTTGATTTGCAAAATATTCAACGCCCGGGATCTCTTGGGTAAAATAATTTTTACGCTGCTTACCACTAAATGTATAAACAACTAAAGGATTTTTCTTAATTCGCTGCCGAATTGATTCAAGATCAATTGAAAATTTATTTCCAAATGTTTTTGCTACTCGTGTCTTGCGACCCCACATTTTCTCCACCTCATCTCGTTAAGGGTTATTTAATATTTTTGTTTTTTTTATAGGTGGACTTATCATACCGGTAAAACATTAAAAGAAAGTTAAATAAAAAAATTTTATTAACTTTCTTTAATAATAAAGAGTAAATCAGAACGTCTAACTTAGTGTTATTATTTGAAAACTCAAAAAGCTTTTATATTAAGGTTTACTTAAGCTGAATTAGGTAATATTTTTTGCCATCAGATTAAAAAACGACAGAATACATTAACGAGGCATCACATGATGTTTAACAGTAGAGATTAAACTTTAAGATGGCATTATTGTGACTTATATGGAAGTGTTAAAATAAAGACTGCACCCTTTCCTTCGCCTTCGCTAATTGCCTTTAATGATCCGCCCATTTCCTTAGCCGCGATAGCACTTGTATGCAATCCAAAACCGTGGCCAGATTTTTTAGTTGTGAATCCGTACGAGAAAATACGCGTTAGATTTTCCTTACCAATACCCAATCCATTATCCGAAACATGAATATAAAAATGTGGATTTGTTTTTTTAATATCGAGCGTTATTATTTTTTCTCTTGGTTTTGCCTCATCCAATGAATCTCTTGCGTTTTGTAATAAGTTAACAAGTATTTGCATTAATTTAACTTTATCAATCATCACTGGTTTCATATGTTCATATGTTTTTTTTATATTAATTTGATATTTTAAATTATCAATACCACTTATTAATATCGATTCTTCCAATACATTTTCAATTGAAACAACTTGCTCAGACTCAACAACACGGCTTAAATCCTGTTGAGTCGCTATAATATTTTTTATATGTTCGACATTTTTCATCACAATTTTTGATTCATTCATCAATTCAGCTTTTTCTGTTTCCCAGCACTTAGATAATGAATGAATAAATTCAGGGAAATGCACGCCCCTTGGATCATTTTTAATAAAATCGCTTAAATTTAATTTATTTTCTTGAATCAATTGATTTAAATCGATTAATCCAGATAATTTAGATTGTTTAATTTTTTCAGAAATAATTAATGACGAAACATTTACTGTATTTAACACATTACCAATATTATGCAATATGCTAGCAGCGACTTCTGCCATTCCTGCTTGTCTTGCTGTTAATAATAATTGTTGATTTAAAGATTCTTTATAAGTCGAGGCAACAAACGCAATACCTAAAATAACAAATGCGACTGCCGCGATACTCATTGCTAATAATTCAGGATTAAGAACATCGTTATAAATAGTTGCCATTGTCATCTTCGGTGTAAAAACAGCAGCTGCCATACCGGTGTAATGCATGCCACAAATAGCTGCGCCCATAATAAAAGCACTAACAAATTTTAAACGGAATTGCATTCGCGGAATAACTTGGGTACTTTTTAGAGCAAGCCATAATGCAGCTTCTGAAGCTAAAATGGCAATAAAAATAGATAGAAAAAATAATCCTGGCAAATAATGAATGCTCATATTTATTTCCATTGCAGCCATACCAGTATAATGCATGGCAGCAATTGCTAAACCTAAAATCACGCCGCTTAAAATTATTTTTTTACCTGTAATGATTTTTGATTTCAAAACATATAATGCAAATCCTGAAGCAGCAATCGCAACTAACATCGATAATACTGTGAAATATGGGTCATAAATCATGGGCATATTCATTTTAAACGCTAACATCCCGATAAAATGCATAGACCATATTCCCGCACCCATTGCAAGCGCGCCACCACATAACCATAATGTTATATTTAATTCCGTGTTACTGACATCACGTAATCTTCCGGTAATATCTAGAGCGATATATGAAGCAAATGTTGCAACCAAATAAGATAAAATAACCAATCTGATATCATAGGTACCACTAATATGATCAATGGGTATTTGCGCCAGCTGGAAAAAATTCTCCAACATATTCATCCCTCTAACTTTAAGATGTGATTGGTTCTTTTTTAGATTTCTTGAGTAATTCTCTTACTTGATTTTCTGATAATGGTTTAGAAAAATAATATCCTTGTATTTCATCGCATTTTTGCTTTTTAAGAAAATTCGCTTGATTTTCCGTTTCCACACCCTCCGCTAACACTTCAATATGTAAATTTTTAGCGACAGCGATAATCGCGCGTACAATTGCTTTATCATCATTAGTTGCTTGGATATTTTGAATAAATGAGCTATCAATCTTTAATCTATCTAACGGTATTTTTTTCAAGTATGTTAAACTAGAATACCCTGTACCAAAATCGTCAACTGTAATTATCACACCAAGTGATTTTAACTCAATGACAGTTTTAATCACCTCAGCATTACTAATAATACTATTTTCTGTTAATTCTATTTCAAGTAACTCTGGTTGAAGAGCTGTCTCTTTTAAAATTGCCTTGATCATTCCAACACAATTATGCTGCTTAAGTTGTTGTAATGTGATGTTCACTGCAACTCTGATAGGTGGCAACCCTTCTTTCTGCCATTTTATGCTTTGCAAGCACGCTGTTCTAATGACCCACTCACCAATAGAAAGAATTTGTCCTGTTTCTTCAGCTAATGGCACAAAATCAAGTGGAAATAAAATACCTTTTTCTGGATGATTCCAACGAAGCAATGCTTCGACAGCAATTAACTTATTATTCGCGATATCATACTGAGGCTGATAAGATAAAAACAATTCATTATTCATAAGAGCATTACGTAATTGCATTTCTTCATCAAGTTTTTCTAAACTTTTTTCATTCATTTCCTCTGAATATATTTGAAAATTATTCGTACCAGATTCTTTTACATTATACATTGCCGAGTCAGAATTTTTAAGCAATGCATCAACTGTTTTTCCATTATTTGGATAAATACTAATACCAATACTAGCTGTGACGGTAATATTACGATTCGCAATTTTAAATGGTTTTTGAAAAAGACGTAAAAATAAACTGGCCTTTTCTAGAATGGCATCGTTTGATTTCATATTGGCAAGTAAAATAATAAATTCATCGCCACCAAGTCGCGCCAATGTATCTTCGCTGCGCATAACAGCTTGTAAACGATTGCCTGTCGCGCGTAATAATTCATCTCCTGCTGCATGACTTAGACTATCATTAATTAACTTGAATCTATCTAAATCAATAAAAAACACGGCAAACATACTATGATTTGCTTCTGCCATAGCAATTGCATCATGAAGTTTTTTTAGCAATTTGACACGGTTCGGTAATCCTGTCAGCGAATCATGATTTGCTTGATAATTTAATTCATCTTCAAGTTTAACTCGATCTGTAATATCTCGAAAATTTAATACCCTGCCAACGACATCTGCATTTAAAATTTGTGGCCTTGAATAACAATCAAATACTCTTCCATCTTTAAATTTCAAAATATCAATACTAATTAAGTCCGGCTTTCGTTTCATTGCTTTTAACCACGTCACAAAATCAGATGGATCGATTAATTGTTTTTGCATATATTTTTCTAACTTATCTATATATTTACTATCGATAATATCTTTAGGCACATTCCACATGCCGCAGAATTTTTGATTATACTCAATAATTCGCCCCTCATTACTAATGACAATAATCCCCTCATCAGTCGATTCTAATGTAGCCTTAATGAGTGATAATGATTGTTGTAACGATGTGGTTCTATCTTCAATTTGCTTTTTTAATGATGCCGTAAATTTTCTGGTCTCTTGTAACAATTGCCATTTTTTTGTAAGTGCACAAGCTAATTGTCGAACTGAAACATTATCAAATGGTTTTTTTAAAATAAGGAGATTATCGGTTTTACCTAAGTAAGAAACCGTTTCTTCCCATGAGTAATCAGAATAAGCGGTGCAAATAACCACTTGAATATCTTTATCCAACTCCCAAATATGTTTAATTGTTTCTATCCCATCCCATCCTGGCGGCATGCGAATATCTACAAAAGCGACCGAATAAGGGTGGTTATTTTCAATTGCATATTTAATGCGTTCAACACCTTCCTGACCTTGTGATGCTGTATCAATTTGGAATTTAGGTAAAATATTTTCTTCGTTATGTTTACCAAACATTTTCTCGCTCAAATCATTTAAATGATTTGAGGTTGAATCAGTTGCAGCAAGGATTTTCATGAAATCATGATGAATAGCTAGATTATCATCAATCACAATAATTCTGAACTCAGCATTATTATCCATGTGGATGCCACCTCCGAACATATTTATTTACCTATTAATTTATTATACGCTCAATTAGATAATCACTAGATTATGTTAATATAATCATTATGATTTAATGTTACTCAATTGAACAATTCATTTATTTAACAGAGAATTAGCTGATATTTTACTGTTTTTAAAATTAGGATTAGTTATAATTTCAATCTCTAAATAAAAGGAAATTTAATTGAAAAAAATCTTGCATCATTCAAATATACCAACTGAACGATTCACCGAAACAGTTGAAAATTACATTAAATATCGACCATCTTATCCCAAAGAAATACTGTCATTACTCGCTGATGAATGCGGATTAACACAAGGTAAAATCATTGCAGATATTGGTTCTGGCACTGGTTTATTAACTAAATTATTTTTAGACAACGGCTATATTGTTTATGGTGTTGAACCAAATCAACTAATGCGTACAACGTCAGAAAATTATTTAAATTCATACTCACATTTTCATAGCATCAATGGCACAGCAGAAGCAACTACTCTTGATAATCAAAGTATCGATTTTATTACTGCTGGCACAGCATTTCATTGGTTTGATATCGAAAAATCTCATATTGAATTCAAACGTATTTTAAAAAAATCGGGTTGGGTAGTTTTAATTTGGAATGTAAGAAACATTGAACAATCACGTTTATTACGCGAATATGAAGAATTAATTATTAAATTCGGTACTGATTACGAAGCATCAAATGCAAAAAAATTTAATCATACAGTAGGAAGAGAATTTTTTTATCCGAATGAGATGAAAGTAAAATCCTTTAAAAATATCCAATTGTTTGATTGGCAGGGATTTAAAGGTAGGTTGCTATCTGCATCATATGCCTTACGACCAGGTGACTCAGGCTATGATGACATGATCAATCAATTAAAAATTATTTTTGATAGATATCAAACAAATAGCATAATTGAGTTTTTATATGAGACAAAAATATATTATGGCCAACTTTCTTAAAATGGATGGTATATTGCTATAATATATAAATGAAATAAAATATGTGTCATCTTAAAGTGAAAGCTGGATGACACATTTTATTTGGGATTTATTTACGAAAAAAATATCCTACAGCAAAACCAATTGCCATTGCAATTCCTAATGATTTAAACGGTTTTTTTACTGTATAATTTTCAATTCCTTTTTTTGCAGCATTAGTTCGTTCTTTCACACTTTCATAGGAATCAATAAACATTTCAGCTGCTCTACCTTTTACATCTTGACCAGCCTCATATAAAGCTGATTTAATTTTTGCGACGTCTCCATACAAATCATACTCGCTGTTATGTTTGTTTTTTAATGTGCTCATGATTGGCCTCCTCTAATAACTTTATAAAACCATTACGAATTTTTTAGAAACGCAAGTTCTGCTGCAGTGCAGGCACGACCTAATGCTTTATTACGTTGTGGAAAACGGCCAAATTCCTTGATTACGCGAAAATGCGCATAAGCATAAGCAAGAAATAATTGATACATTTGTGTTGTTTCTGACATCGACAACGAAACCAAGTCTTGATATAAGCGAATAGATTGTTCTTGTGTTTGCTGACTTTCAGCGTGAACTAACGGCATATAAAAAAATACGCGTTCAATTAAAGTTAACGAATGATCCATTTTTTTATCTAGTCCATCAATACATAATTGTAATGCACGCTGATCAAATTCAAATGCTTGCGCAGAGCGACGATAAATGTAACGCGGAAATTGATCATACAAAATGATTAATGCTAAACGCCCTCGTGGTGTATTAGCCCATTCAGCTAATTTATCATTTGTTGCTTGCTCAAATTCTTGAGTAAATAATTGTAATAATTTTTGTTTAACAACTTCATTATCACCAAACCATAAATTAGCACGATCACTCGAAGGCAAATCTGCCGAGCCAACATGCCCAAACCAAAAATTAAGTAGTTCATGAATTTTATCAGTCATGACCACCCCGCTTTTTATTTATTCTTTCTTTAGAATAGCATATAGGGTGAAAATTGATTGATAAATAAACTTAGAAAATCGGTTTAATCGATTGTTTTATTTAATAAAAATTTTGGACCCAATCGGGATAATATTAAATAATTCAATAATGTCTTGATTACGCATTCGTATGCAACCCCTTGATCCTGGTATGCCCATTTTTACTTCGTCTGGTGCACCATGAATATAGATATATCTTCGCATGGTATCGACATTACCTAATCGATTTTTACCTTTTTCGAGACCGCTTAACCAAAAGATCCGAGTTAAAATCCAATCACGAGTCGGAAATTGTTCACGCATATTCAAATGATAAATTTCACCTGTTGGCCTTCGCTGCACAAACACAGTATTTACTGGCATATCAGCACCAATTTTTGCTCTAATCAGATGTAAACCGCGCGGCGTTTGCTCACTACCATTTACTTCACCTACACCATTTTTTGCTGAAGAAATTGAGTAAACACGAAATACATTATCATGTTGTAGAACCGTCATAGTTTGCGCAGTAATATCAACTTCTAGGCGAATCATTATGTTATCTCATTTGAACAATGCTGGTAATTATAATGTAATTTCATTACGATGTGCATCTGTTCTCATCATAGGGATCAATCATATGAAAATATTAATGTGTCGACCTGATTATTACGAAATCAAATATGAAATAAACCCATGGATGGACATGCATAAAAATGCAAATCAGCAAACCGTCATGACACAATGGGAAACACTTTATCAAATAATCAAAAAATGCGGCGCAGAAGTAGACTTAGTGGATCAAATACCAGGATGGCCTGATATGACATTTGCTGCTAATGCAGGAATGATGTATGAAGGCAAAGTCGTACTATCGCATTTCAAATTTAAAGAACGACAAGGTGAAGTTGCTTATTTCAAAGATTGGTTTATTAAAGCCGGATTTGAAATTCTCAATCCCTTTTATGAGAACGAACCATTTTTTGAAGGTGCTGGTGATGCTTTATCTGCTGACGATAAAATATTTGCCGGATTCGGATTTCGCAGCGAAAAAAAATTTTATGAACAAGCTGCTTATTTAGATAAAAATAAATTAATTTATTGTGAATTAGTCGATCCTCATTTTTATCATATTGACACATGTTATTGCCCGCTAACTGATAAGCTTGGTATTTGGTATCCAGGTGCATTTTCAAAAGAATCACAAAAAAAAATGACTGAGCAAATGGAATTAATTCCCGTGATTGAAAATGAAGCAAAACGTTTTGCTTGCAACGCAATTGTACTTGATAAACATATTATTTTAGCTTCGGATTGTCCACAAATAACATCTGAGCTTGAAAAACGCGGCTTTATTGTGCATCCATGTGACATGGATGAATTTATTAAAGCAGGCGGTGCATGCAAATGCTTAACACTACGACTTGATTAAAACGATTAATAATAAAGGTATCACATGAATCAAGAAAAAAATTTAGCTTATGTTACTAAACTATGGGATGAAAGCATCATTCCTTCATTAGTTGAATACATTAAAATCCCAAATAAATCGCCGCAATTTGATCCTGATTGGAAAAGACATGGCTACATGGACCAAGCTGTCAAATTAATTTCTGATTGGTGCCGAGCAAACGCAATCGATGATATGACACTTGAAGTTATCCAACAAGATAAACGTACACCAGTTATATTGATCGACATTCCTGGTAATAATAACGATACGATTTTGCTTTATGGTCATCTTGATAAACAACCTGAAATGGCGGGATGGGATAGTGATTTGGGCCCATGGAAACCGGTTTTGCGCGGCGACAAATTATATGGTCGTGGAGGCGCCGATGATGGTTATTCAACTTTTGCGTCTCTAGCTGCGCTTAAATCGTTACACGAACAAGATTTACCTCATGCACGTTGTGTTATTTTAATTGAAAGCTGCGAAGAAAGTGGCAGCTCAGATCTTCCATTTTATATCAATATGCTTGAAGCAAAAATTGGTAACCCAAGTTTAATTATTTGTCTTGATTCTGGTTGCGGTAACTATGAGCAACTCTGGCTAACGACTTCTTTGCGTGGATTAACAGCCGGTGTTTTAACAATCGAAGTACTAAAACAAGGAATTCATTCAGGATCAGGAAGCGGCATTGTCCCTTCCACTTTTCGTGTGTTACGACAATTACTCAATCGAATTGAAGATGAAAAATTAGGCGATATTATCTTGCAAGATTTGCATGTGGACATTCCTAGCAAACGAAAACAACAAGCCGATAAAGCTGCTAACGTGTTAGGTAATTCATTATTTGAAGAATTACCTTTTCATGGTCAAACCAAACCAGAGTCATCTTCTATTGCTGATCTTATTTTAAGACGAACATGGAAACCTGCTTTGTCAATTATTGGCATTGATCATGTACCTGTCATTGAATCCGCAGGCAATGTTACCTTACCAAAACTTTCCATTAAATTATCCATGCGTTTGCCGCCAACTTGTGATGCAGAAAAAGCTTCAGACATTTTAAAATCTATTTTAGAAAAAAAATCGCCGCATGATGTTAGTGTTTCGTTTGAACCACATGACAGTGGCTCTGGTTGGAATGCTCCTAAGGAACAAGCATGGTTAGCAAATGTTGCAAATAAAGCTTCTAATAAATATTTTGGCAAAGATGCCGTTTATATGGGCGAAGGCGGTTCAATTCCATTCATGGGCATGTTAGGAAAAAAATTTCCTGAAGCACAATTCATTATTACTGGATTATTAGGACCTGGCTCGAATGCTCATGGCCCAAATGAGTTTTTGCATATTCCAACAGGAAAAAAATTAACTGCTTGCATTGCTGAAATTATCGCGACGCATTACGAACAAAAATAGACGAAACCCGATTGCCTGAGGAGCAACATAAGTGCCGCATCTCGAAGGCGCAAACAAAAAAATTTATGACGACGAAAAATCTTGCGTGATTTTTGGCATACGATAGGAATGATTAACAATCCAGACACCTGTTATTGCAAATATTCCACCTAGTAACGCGATAATCGCAGGCACTTCACCCAAACAAATCCAACCTAATAATGTAGCGACAAATGGTAAACAATATAAGTAACTAACAGCACGCGACGCTGGCACTTGAGAGAGGATATAACTCCATGCAATGTAACCAACGGCTGCAGGAAAAATACCTAAATAAATAACAGCAGATGTTGTTAATAATGATGCGTGTGATAAATCATTTTTCAAATCCACAATGAAAAATGATAAAAATAAAGTAGCGCCCCATAAAAGAAAGGTGGTGACTTCGATGGGATGATATTTTCGCAAAAATGGTTTTTGTAAAACACTAAATATACTACCTGCAATAGCAGAGATCACTATATAACCCACACCGGGATCCCATTTAAAACCGTCTTCTTCACCGACAGTTATTAAAATTATTCCAATCAAGCTGACAAAAAAACCAATTACGCGAAGAAAATTAAGTTGCTCGCCCAAAAATATTAAGGCAAGTAATGCAGTAATAATTGGTGATTGACTAATGATGAAACTTGCCATACCTGATGAAACAGTGATTTCACCATAATTTAATGCAATATGATAAATTCCCACTCCTAATGCACCAATTAAAAATAAACTAACTGTATCACCTAAATGAAATGGTCTTCGATTTGGTAATCGCCAATAAACAATTCCCATTAAAATAGAAGCGATGATAAAGCGCAATAAAGCAAGACCTTCAGGAGAATAATCACGCAAGCCGACTCGAATACCAACAAATGCTGATGCCCACAAAACAATAACAAGAATAATCGAAAATTTAACGAGTATTGTCATAAGAACTTGTAGATGAATGGATTGTTTTGATTGAATTTTAAAAAATCCTCAGTTTCTTTAGCTGAAAGCGCTTCAGCAAAATAAAATCCTTGTACCTCGTGACAATCGTACGCTAATAATAATTCTAATTGCTCTTGTTTCTCCACGCCTTCTGCTAATGCTTGCATATTCATACCTGATGCTAAAGCAATAATTGCTCGTACAATCGCTGCATCATCAGGATTGGTATGAATATTTTTAATAAATGATTTATCAATTTTTAATCGATCAACATGAATTTTTTTCAAATGACTAATGCTGGAAAATCCCGTACCAAAATCATCAAGTGTAATAATGACGCCAAGATTTCTTAAGCAGTTAATCCGGCTAATCACATCGGCATCGTTATCATGAATAATCGTATTTTCAGCAATCTCTAACTCTAAATATTTTGGATTTAACTGACTTCGTTTTAAAACATCAAGCACGACATCTACAAAATTTTGTTGCTGAAATTGTTTATCGTACACATTCACTGCGATTCGAATTGGCGTTAATCCATTATCTTGCCAACGTTTGTTTTGAAAACATGCTTTCTCTAACACCCATTGACCAATATCTGCAATCACATCCCATTCTTCAGCAAGTGATAAAAAATCATCTGGCATTATTAAACCATCATTAGGATGCTGCCATCGGATGAGTGCTTCTACACCTTCAAAGCGTGACGTTTTCAGATTAAATTGTGGTTGATAAAATAAAACAAGCTCTTGATTTTGCAATGCATTAATTATATCTGATTTTTTCAAATCATGATGACGCATTTAGAATTACTCTTAAGAAGTTAAAATAAACTCGGCACTTGCCGGGTTTATCTTTGATACTTAATTACGGCAAAGATCAACCATTTCTACCGAAAAATGCAGGAAGACATTATGCTGCGCACGAAATAAATTCGCGTTTGCACCAAAAAGGGGGAGAATAATACAATCCTCCCCCTTTAGATTTCCCCATTGCGAAATATTCAGCGAAAATCGCTGAATAAAAATTAATAATCATCATCGCCTGTTGCAGTATCTGGGGTAGCACCTTCATCACTGGTAGTTGGAGCGCTAGCAATATTTTGCGTCGTATCACTGCTTGTGCTTGATGAATTTTGTGTACTACTGTTATCAGTGGTAGTTGATCCTTGTGTTGCCGGCTGTTGTTGCATCGTACCATTTGAACCAGCATCATCAGCAAAAGCTGGCATCATGTATGCGATTGATGCGGCGGTTAAACCAGACATTGCCATCATCGCTATCGACTTCATTTTCATGACTCTCTCCTAAATTTAAGATTTAAAACTCACGGTTAAATAATTTAATACTAAATTTGTTTATTTTCTATATGTTTTTTTAGAAAGGGTCGTATACGAATAATATTTTTTTATCCTTAAGAGTTTTATAAGGGATTGTTATTCGTCATATTTTTTATTTTTTCTGTTTTCAGCATTTATAATGAATTGACTTTGACCAAATGAGTTTGTTATAAAGTGTCGGATCAATAGCAATCAGGTACCCCAGATTGAACAAATTAATAAAAACAACAAACGTTTTCTGGCTAATTCAATTATTTATTTTCATTCATTTATACCAATTACCTAAAGGAACCATTTCATGCTGGCAAAAAATCGCTCAATGACTTTTTCCTTTTTTACATCTATTTACCCATGGCTAATGGTAGCATGCGGCATGATGTTTTATTGTTTCAATTATTTTCTCCGTGTTTCACCCAGCGTTATGCAAAATGAGCTCTCCGATGCATTTCACATTACTGCTACCCAATTCGGCGCTCTGGCTGGACTTTACTACTTAGCCTACACACCTATGCAAATCCCCGCTGGTATGATTTACGATAAATTTGGCCCACGAATCGTGTTATGCGCTGCTTGTTTAATTGCCGTATCAGGATTAGCTGTTTTTGTATCAGCACACAGTTATCAAATAGCGGGTTTAGGCCGATTCATGATTGGGCTCGGTTGTGCATTTGCATATATTGGTACATTGAAATTAGCATCAGTGTGGTTACCTACTAATCGTTTTGCAACTGTCGCAGGACTAGCAACCGCTGTTGGCATGATGTCAGGTGCACTAGCTCAACGCTATCTCAACCATATTGTTCAAGCGGTAGGTTATCAACATGCATTAAAAACAGCGTTATTTGTTGGTGTTATTTTAAGTGGCTTACTTTTCTTATTTGTCAAAAATAGACCGAAAACATCCTCTGAAGGAATAGATTTACATAACCCACTTAACATGAAGCAATTATTTTCTGCGTTACGCATTATTTTCACCAATAAACAAATGTGGTTGATTGGTATTATTGGAAGCTTACTCTATTTGCCATCTTCTGTTTTTCTTGATTTATGGGGCATACCGTATCTCAAAGCTGTACATGATCTTACTCCAGAACAAGCTGTCACCATCTCAAACCTTACCTCATATGGTTGGATTATTTCCGGTCCCATTCTTGGCGCTTATTCCGATAAAATAAAACGCCGCTGCTTACCGCTCACTCTTTCAGGTTTATTAGCAGCATTATTATTGAGCGGTGTGTTTTATATTCCTAACATCAGCCTTAATAATCTTTATCTGATATTTTTTCTTATCGGTACTTGCTGTGGCGCTCATTCGCTCACGTTTGCACTTGGAAAAGAAAATAACCCTATTCAAATTTCCGGGACTTCAGTTGCCGTCACTAATATGCTTATTATGGCTGGTGGTGCAATTTTTCAACCTGTTGTCGGTAAATTATTAGATTGGCATTCTACAAGCCCCTTGGCTGCGAATGGGCTTCCTGTTTACACAGGAAGTGATTATACATTTGCATTGAGTGTCATTCCGATCGGCGTTGCTATTGGAATATTTTTAACTCTTTTCTTGAAAGAAACTTATTGCGAATCACAAGCAGAAGAAGCGCATGATAGAATCTTTAAACCGGTGCAGGATGATGAATTGCAACCGGAAGCTGCTGGTTAAAACTTTTAACGTAGAGTTAAGCCTCGAGTTGGAAAAAGCCAGAGAAAACAAATACACAAGTTGAATTGGCTGCAAATAACCACGGTGTAGATACATTAATTTGGGATAAATCAGAATATAAAAATTTATCTTCATTCTTAGAAGCTTCAGAAGCCTCTAATATTCCTATCCACAAGATTCAAGCGGCAAGTATTTAATTTGTTGACAAGTAATCCATGTTGCAAATTTACAAAACATGGGATTTTTCTAAGGCGAATCTGGGTTAAGAAGCCTGTCATGCCAGCCCCGTTTTAAAGCATAACGGGGTAAACTACAGCTGGCATCTAT
>CAZKUQ010000026.1:0-17751 GCA_964555965.1 uncultured Coxiellaceae bacterium | reverse complement strand
ATTCTATTTTAATTAATGCGATGCAACAGGCAAAGCAAACCAATCGCACTGTGCATCTCATGGGTTTACTTTCACCTGGCGGCGTCCATAGTCATGAGCATCATCTTCACGCATTGATCGATTTAGCACATCAACATCAAGTGGAAAAACTCTATGTGCATGCTTTTCTCGATGGTCGCGACACACCGCCGCGAAGCGCGATGAAATCAATTAATAGACTTGAAAATCATTTTGAATCGAAGCAACGAGGACCTAAAGGAACATGGCAAATTGCTTCTCTAATTGGTCGTTTTTATGCAATGGATAGAGATAAACGCTGGGATCGCATCGAACATACTTATGATTTATTAACGGCTGGATCAGCACCTTTCCATGCCACATCCGCCAAAATCGGGCTAGAAATGGCTTATGAACGCGGTGAAACTGATGAATTCGTGCAAGCAACTGCTATTCATACCAACGATCATCTTTTGCATGTACAAGATGGTGATATCATTATCTTTTTTAATTATCGAGCTGACCGTGCACGTGAAATCACCGAAACATTTATTAATAAAAATTTTTCTGGTTTTACTCGAAAAACAGTTCGTACCCTTGGGGAATTTGTTTCTCTTTCAGAATACGATCGTACATTTGACATAAAAGTTGCTTTCGCGCCTGAATCGCTCAACCATATTTTTGCCGATTGTATTAGTGAACGCGGATTGAAACAATTACGCATCGCTGAAACAGAAAAATATGCTCACGTGACTTTCTTTTTTAACGGCGGAGTTGAAGAACCCTATCCTTTCGAAGATCGCATTCTTATCCCCTCTCCCAAAATCAAAACCTATGATTTACAACCAGAAATGAGTGCACCTGAATTAACCGATCGCCTGATAGAAGCCATCAACAGCAAAAAATATGATGTCATTATTTGTAATTTTGCTAACGCCGATATGGTTGGCCATACCGGTAATTTTAGTGCAACTGTTCAAGCAATCGAAGCCATTGATGAATGTCTAGGTAAAATTACTAAAGCATTAGATCAGGTTGGTGGGGAACTCCTGATCACAGCCGATCATGGCAACGCCGAAATGATGTTTGACCCTAAAACCCAACAACCTCATACCGCTCATACCAGTGAATTAGTTCCTTTTATTTATAAAGGAAGAAAAGCTGAACTCATTGAAAAAGATGGGAAATTATCTGATATTGCGCCTACCATGTTGTATCTGATGGACATCCCGCAGCCGCATGAAATGACAGGGTCGCCATTGGTGAAATTAGTATAAAGAAAATGACAAGTGCTATACTAAGAATATTCACAGCAAGGATGTATCGAGATGAATATGCGCGCTTTCATTGTTGGTATATATATTTCAATTGCTCTTGCTAGTTTCACGTCAGTTTCTCTAGCCGCAAACCCATTTACTTCAGCAACACCGATTATATCCGCAGCTGATACAACTAAACAAACTAATAGTGTATCTGATAAACCACAAAATGTTAGTGATGATGATATCAATCGATTTACCAACACCATTGTTCTTATCAAAGATTTTTATGTGCAATCGATTGGTGATAAAACATTATTGGATGATGCAATTCGAGGCATGGTAAGCGGCCTTGACCCACATTCTGAATATCTTGATACACAAGCTTATAAAACACTTCTAATGACAACAAGCGGTGAATTTGGCGGCGTTGGAATTGAAGTGACACCAGAATATGGCATCTTAAAAATTGTTGCACCAATGGATGATACACCTGCCTCAAAAGCAGGCATTAAATCCGGTGATTACATTGTCGCGATTGATGGCAAACTAGTGAGTGAAATGTCATTGCAAGATGCTGTCGACAAAATGCGCGGTAAAGCGGGTTCACAAGTAATTCTAACTATCCTACGCAAAGGCGAAAAAACACCACTCACGTTTAAATTATCACGCCAAGTAATTAAAATTACGAGTGTGAAAAGCCGCATGTTAGATCGTAATTTTGGTTACGTTCGCATTTCACAATTCCAAGAACCAACTGCTAAATTAATGCATGATGCCATTATGGAATTAAAAAATAAAAATCAAGGTAAACTTTCCGGTATCATTCTCGATTTACGCAATAATCCAGGTGGATTACTTGAAACGGCTGTTCAAGTTGTCAATAACTTTTTAGACAGTAAACAGCTACGCAATAAATATAATGATGTGATTGTCTATACAGAAGGTCGTCTGCCTGAAGCACAATATAGTGCCAAAGCAACTGGCAATGATATTTTAGAAGGCGCACCGATTGTCGTGTTAATTAATGGCGGCTCAGCTTCTGCTTCCGAAATTGATGCAGGTGCTTTACAAGATTATCGACGTGCCATAGTTGCAGGTACCACAAGCTTTGGTAAAGGATCAGTGCAAACTGTTATTCCACTTGATAAAACTCATGCACTCAAATTAACAACAGCGCTCTATCACACCCCATCTGGGCGTGTTATTCAAAATGTAGGCATTATTCCAGATGTGCAAATTGAAGATCTCAAGGTCTTGAAAGACAAAACAGATGAAGATCTTTCTATGATAGAACCGATTAAAGAGTATCAACTCAAAAATCATTTACCTGGCACAAGCAATACTGTTGGTGTCAATTCAACTACGCTTGCTGAAAATGAAATTGGTCTTGCTCATGATGATTATCAACTTTTTGAAGCATTAAAAATATTACGTACCATGCATATGCTGGGTAAAAATAACATCAAAAAATAATCTTATTTTCAGCCAATTAAAAACGCGAATCTCGGTTAAGAAGACTTGTCATTCCCGCGAAAGCGGGAATCTATTTTTGGCTAATTTCAGTATTATTTTTAGATCTCTGGATGCCACCTCGCGCAAAAAACGCGCCGCTCGCATGACAATATTCTTGCTTAATTGCTTAACCAGAACTCGCGTTAAAAATGATTGTGTTTTACGACACAATCATTTTTTTTCAATTCGGTTTACTATAGTCAATCTAATTTATTATTAATACCGACTTAGAAAGGAAATTAAAATGACGATGAATGAAATCAAAACCATTAATCCAACTACTGAAGAAGTGATTAATAATTATCAATTAATGAATAAAAACGAAATCGATCATATTCTCAATGAGATGAAAAAATCTCAGCATCAATGGGCGATGATTTCGATTGAAAAGCGTCAAGATTGTTTACACAATGCAGCAAAAATATTGCGACAAGACAAAGAAAAATTTGCGACAATCATCACAACTGAAATGGGCAAACCAATCACACAAGCTATCGCTGAAATAGAAAAATGTGCAAAATTATGTGATTATTATGCAGATCATGGCAGCCAATTTTTAAAACCGGAATTCATTCAAACTGAATTTCATAAAAGTTATCGTTCATTTCATCCAACCGGAATTATATTTGCCATCATGCCGTGGAATTTTCCATTCTGGCAAGTAATGCGTTTTGCGATACCTAATTTAATGTTGGGAAATGGTGCTGTATTGAAACATGCGCACAATTCTATTGGAGCAGGTTTTGCGATTGAAGAAATGTTTAAACAAGCAGAATTTCCAGCCAATTTATTTCGCAGTTTAATTATTGATGTGGATTTAGTCCCTTTCGTCATTCATCATCATAGTGTCAAAGGTGTCACATTAACCGGTAGTAGCCGTGCTGGTCGAGTAGTAGCAAAAGAAGCAGGAGATGCGCTTAAAAAAGTGGTGTTGGAATTAGGCGGCAGTGATCCTTACGTAATTCTGGAAGATGCCGATCTTGAAGCCGCTGCTGAACAATGCGTTTTGTCACGTTTCAATAATTGTGGTCAAGTTTGTATTGCAGCTAAACGCATTATTGTTGTTGATAAAGTAAAATCTACTTTTGAAAATCTCGTGATTGAAAAAGCCAAAAAATATGTTGCCGGTAATCCATTAGATCAACAAACCATGCTTGGCCCCATGGCACGCGCAGATTTGCGCAAAAAAATACATGAGCAAGTTCAACGCTCAATCGCAAGTGGAGCTCGTTGCGTGTTAGGAGGTAATTTACCTGAAGGTAAAGGATATTATTATCCTGCAACAATATTATTTGATGTGACAACCGAATCTCCTGCTTTTCACGAAGAATTATTTGGACCAGTCATCTGTGTGACAGGCGCAAAAAATGAAGAGCACGCATTAAATCTAGCAAATGACACAGAATATGGATTAGCTGCTGCTGTTTTTACTCGTGATCTCGATAAAGGAGAAAAATTAGCAAATGATTTCTTGATTGCCGGAACTTGTGCAGTCAACACATTAGTTGCTTCAGATCCACGATTACCTTTTGGTGGAACCAAACAATCTGGCTATGGCAGAGAACTTGCAATGGAAGGCATGCACGAATTTGCGAATATAAAAACTATTATCGTGAAATAATCTCGGAATTTCTGTAATTCTTTTTTTGTTTTTGTATTTGGCTGATTATTGGCAACCATATCATGTGTGATGGCTGAAAAAGTTTATGTAGAGTTTTGCATGTATTTGATAACACGCCCATGACTTGTGTTATTTCATTTTCTTTAAAAAATGAAGTAATCGATACGCCTTCCGTTTCATTTGTGTGTGTTGTAATTATAATTGTGCGAAAGATATCACGCTGTTTATGATTAGCAGCCTTGTTGAGAATGTTGAGAATATTCAAATAACTAAATATCAATCACCATCACCGCATCAATTTCAATTTGTGCTCCTTTAGGTAATCCTGACACCTGAATAGTCGTACGTGCGGGAAATGGCGATTGAAATAATTGCGCCATGATCTCATTCACAATAGAGAAGTGAGTGAGATCGATAAGATAAATCGTGAGCCTTACAATCGAATTTAAATGGCCTCCTCCTGCAACACACACTGCTTCGAGATTTTTAAATACTTGTTTCACCTGTTCAGAAAATTCATCTGACACCAACATCATTGTCTTAGGATGAAGTGGAATTTGTCCAGAAAGGTAAATAGTATGGCCTGATTGAATTGCTTGGGAATAAGTACCTATCGCTGCAGGTGCCGCATCTGTATAAATATCTTTTTTCATGAGTTTCTCAATAGATTTCAAAATGATTATTTTTTCTTTTTACGACTTTTCTGTCTAGCTATGCCAGTTAAACTAAGTAAATTTTTTAAAAAATAATATATTGTGAGAACAACAACGATAGCGGGTATTATCAACGGAAAAGTAGATTGCCAATTATGACGAAGCATTAATACCGCCATTTGAGGACTTTCTGGATCATACCAACATGGATATTGTTTCCCCACAACGAACTGTCCCAATAAAACAACTTGTGAGCGTTGATTTTGAGAATAAGATAAATCCAATCCATTACCTGATACCCAACGATTATATTGAACGCCATTGATTGAATAACTAATTAAAAAGTCTGAACGATATCGACGAATAACGTGACCTTTCTCTGATAATTTCTTATTGATGATAAGACATTCTGTTCTTTTATAACGCTCTGCTGCTTCTTTGTCAGGAGCAATATTCTTGGAATAAAAAAAATCAATAACACTCGCGCTTATTAATAGGATTCCAATTTGAATCATTAATAAGACGAACCGACGTCCTTTCTTAGCTGTCATTATATTCCACATATTTTTGATGTTACCGAAGAGCTAGTAAAAGATCAATGTCTCTACTTTTTAGCTTCCGTTTTATCACAACACGATGCATCTTTCTTGCAACACCAACCTTTGCAACGAGTCACGATAAAATCATAAATTAAAGCGAAGACAAAGCCAATTACAAAGCCTTTTAATAACATCCACAACATTCGTATGCCAACTGCAGACCATGTCAATTCAGGCATAGCCATCATACTTCCCTTCATCATTTCAGGCATTCCGTAACTCATGGCATAAACTGCCCAGAAGAAAAACACAATCGAGCATGTAATGCCTAATGCCAGCCCAAACGAGAATGGACACAGACACATACTACCGTTGCCACATTTACCGCATGACATAACTACCTCCAACCGTTAACATTCATTCCCGAATTAAGTATAAGACATTTTGTTATTTTTAGGATTAAGCCAATATAGCTAAGTTGCGATGAACGATCCATAATAAATTGAGAAGTATGATAAATTTTACTGATGACCATAAATCCTTACATAATGAGACAACAGAGGCTTTTGTGAGTGAATTTAGTGCGTTACGAGATGAAATAAATCAATACCTTACTCATGAGGACATCCTTAAGGTTGAGGAAGCTTATCTTTTTGCAAAAGAAGCACATGGCTCACAAACCCGCCATACAGGTGATCCATATATTACTCATCCCGTTGCTGTTGCAGAAATATTAGCGCAAATGCGCATGGATCCACCTACTATTATGGCAGCGATATTACATGATGTGGTGGAAGATACACCGGTCAAACAAGCTGAAATCGCTGAAAAATTTGGCCAAGAAGTATCAGATTTAGTTGATGGCGTTACCAAACTTACCCAAATCCATTTTGATAATTATGCACAAGCTCAAGCAGAAAATTTTCGTAAAATGGTCATGGCGATGGCGAGCGATATTCGTGTGATACTCGTTAAGTTAGCTGATCGATTGCATAATATGCGAACCATTTACGCATTACCGCCGCATAAACGTCGCCGCATTTCACTAGAAACATTAGAAATATTTTCACCAATTGCTAATCGTTTAGGTATGCATGCCTTCCGTGTTGAACTGGAAGATTTAGGCTTTGCTACCATGTATCCATTTCGCTATAAAGTTGTTGACCGTGCTGTATCAAAAGCAACAGGCAACCGCAAAGAAATCATGGAAATGATTGATCAACAAATTCGTGACGGACTCAAAAAAGCCAATATTCCTTCGCCGACTTTGTCAGGACGAGGAAAACATGTTTATAGTATTTATAAAAAAATGTTGCAGAAACATTTATCTTTTTCAGAAATTATGGATGTGTATGGATTCCGTATTATCGTTGACAAAGTCGATACCTGTTATCGTGTGTTAGGTGTATTGCATAATTTATTTAAACCAATTACACAACGCTTCAAAGATTATATCGCTATTCCCAAAGCTAATGGTTATCAATCACTGCATACCACTTTATTTGGCCCATATGGTGTTCCCATTGAAGTGCAAATTCGCACAGAAGAAATGCATAAAATGGCTGAAAATGGCATTGCTGCGCATTGGTTATATAAATCAGAGAAAAAAGTATTTAGCGAAGCACAATCACGTGCACGTGAATGGTTAAAAGGCATTTTGGAAATGGATAAAAACTCGCGAAATTCGCTTGAGTTTATTGAAGATGTGAAAACCGATCTCTTTCCTGATGAAGTTTATGTTTTTACACCAAAAGGCCAAATTATTGAATTACCAGCAGGGGCTACACCCGTTGATTATGCTTATGCAATTCACTCAGATATTGGCAATACTTGTGTGGCAGTAAAATTAGATAAACGTCTCGCACCATTAAGTTCCACCTTGGTCAGCGGACAACAAGTTGAAATTATCACAGCTCTTGGCGCACGCCCAAATGCTGCTTGGTTGAATTTTGTGATCACTGGCAAAGCACGCAGCCGAATTAAACATTATTTGAAAAAGCAACAACGCGAAGAATCCATGGAACTTGGAAAACGTTTGATAGAAAAAGCACTACTCGCTTATGGGTTTCATCTTGAAAACATTCCTGAACCGGTATTACAAAATATAATTTATACTTCGCGCCTTGAATCCATGAGTCATTTGTTTGAAGAAGTGGGCATAGGAAATCGTCCAGCACTTCTTGTTGCCAAACAAATTGCAAAATCATTAGGTGATACCGTGCAGCTTCCTGACATGACACTTAACTCACCACTCATTATCAAAGGAACAGAAGGATTAGTCATTAACTTTGCAAAATGTTGCCGCCCCATACCAGGCGATCATATTGCAGGTGTTATGAAAGCAGGTCACGGAATTGAAGTGCATTTATTGCAATGCCAGCAAATCATCAAGCTGCATAAACAAGCTGATAAATATATTCCCTTATCTTGGGAAGAAAGTGTGGAAGGTGATTTTGCAGTTGATTTGAGAGTGGATCTTGTAAATCGTCGCGGCAGTCTTGCATCACTGACACTTGCTATTTCAGAAGCAGAATCCAATATTGAAAATATTCGCGCACAAGAACATGACAGACATCACTTTAATGTTGATATTACTATTTCAGTTCGAAATCGTTCGCATCTTGCAAAAATTTTGCGAAAAATTCGCAAACGTAAAGATGTGTTGCATGTGTTGCGCCCAAAACCGCAAGCATCGATGTCAATTTAAAGCCGTTTGAATTTTTCGCCTGTGTCAGATAAAACTTGTTGAGGCTCTTCCAATATCGGTGATTTCAATAAAGTTGAATCATAAATCGTGACATCAAGACGGACGACCTTTGGTACGACCTTGCCATGTTCAAGATCTAATTGTACTTCGCTAACAATGTGCGCTTGCGGCAATATTTTTTTTGTATCACGCATCGCATTATACGTTTCCATACCAACATCTCTTGATCCGTCCGCCATGCGAATATGCGCCGTCTCACCTACTTTGAGCACTTCAACATCCGCTTCAAAATAAAAAATAATTTTTCCATACTTATCTACTTTCCAATTATTTACCGCGTTTGGTGCGGTTCCCATAATCGCAGGTTGTGAAAAATATCCTGATCCAACTAATAGCTGTATAAAACCAAGAATTTGTTGCCCACCATTTATTTTGAGCCAATTTTTTAGTTTTTCTTTGTCTTTACTTTCATAACCTTTAGCTTTATCAACTAGTCGATCAAACATATTACTTAAAATTATTATTGCATTTTTATCTTTATTTTCTTTTTTCTCATCGCCAAATGATTTGTTGTCAATTTTAAATAATGATGATCGTGAAAAATCACTAAGCACACTATCTTGTTCACCTTTTATTTCTTCCTCTTGATTTATTATTCTTTTTCTATCCTCTTGCCATTCTTTAATAATTTTATTCATCACTTCACCATTTTCATCAAGCGGTGCGGAATAAATTAAGTTTGCTAAGTTAGGATTATTTTGCAACATACTGGACAAAGATAATAAATCATTATTGATACGCCAGGCAGATTGGTACTCTTCAGATAATTTTGGAATTTGATGATTTTTACCATAAATAAAAATGGAGTTGGAGGATTTAATTATTTTTTTCTTAATCTTTTCAATGGCAGGAACAATATAGTTTTCATTAAATTCGGTTGAAAACGCTACTGCATCTTGCACACGTTCCGTTAATAGATTTTTTCCTGAAAGAATATTCGATAACTCACTTAAATGAGCAAAATACAAATTTCGAACTTCGTTTAAATCAGTTAAAGTATCTTTATATTTTTCTATCTCATGATGAATATCGTTATTCATTTTTTCCCATAACGTCACGAATTCAATTTCAGTGTTGAATTTGTTTTGTGTGTTGAATAATCCAAATAAATTTTTAAGCATAAACATTGCCTTCGTACTGCTGCATACGTTAATTATAGCGAGCATTCGACGACTAAAAGTTAAGAATTATTGTATTGATTTTACTTAGAAAAAATTTCTTTGCCTTCACACATGGTAAACACTGCGGATAAATTTGCATCAAGAACAGTGATATCTGCATCCCAACCAACAGCAATAGAGCCTTTGTGTGTCGATAATCCAAGCATAGCTGCAGGATTATGTGTTGCCATTTGAATAGCATCTATCAAGCTGCATTGGGAAAAAAGCGACATGTTTTTGATTGCTTGACTTAACACCAAAGTGCTTCCTGCTAAGGTGCCATCTTCTAGTGTTACTTTGTCAGCATGGACACGCACTGTTTGACCGCCCAATTCATATTTCCCATCGCCCATACATTTTGCACGCATTGCATCACTCACTAAGATTAAATAATTTTTACTTTTTAATCGAAAGGCTAATTCAGTCATGGCTGGATGCAAATGAAATCCATCGACAATTAATTCAGCACTTACTTCATTTGATAATAATAATGCAGCTACGGCACCTGCTTTACGTTGATGCAACCCGCTCATGGCGTTAAATAAATGTGTTGCATATCTACCTCCTGCAAGAATAGCAGCTTGTGTTTCTTCGTAGGTTGCATTAGTGTGCCCAATAGCAGGGATAATATTATTTCGATGCAACATCTTAATGAGTGGGATTGCGCCAGGTAATTCAGGTGCTAATGTCACTAAACGAATAGTATCACCAGAAATTTTTTGCCATTTGCTCATTAATTCATGATTCGGGTGCTGTACAAAATCACCTGCTTGTGCGCCGATTTTTTCTTTTGCAATAAAAGGACCTTCAAGATGCACACCTAATATTTTTGCTCCAGGCATTTTTGTGTGAGAATCTGAAATGCAACTTAAAGCAGCTTCAATTCTAGCGTTATCCATGGTCATGGTCGTTGCTAAAAAACCTGTTACCCCTTCTTCGGCTAATCCACGACTAATCACTGCTAGTGATTCTTGATTTGCATCCATCACATCTTTGCCATGCGCACCATGTACATGCAAATCAATCAAACCAGGAATAAGATAATAATCATGAGGAAAATGATGATGTTTAGCAGGAAAATGATGCGATATCATTTCTTCTGAAATGATGGCTTTAATAATATTTTTTTCGACAACGACTGCATGTTGTGTCACCCATTTTCCTTCCGATAAAATTTGCATCCCAGAGAAAATACTGCGCGTCATTTCATTCATATTATTTCCTTACGATATTTTTTAATTCTTTTTTTATTAAAAAAATTGCCCCGGCATCAGGTGTTGCAATCGGCTCATGCAACCGTGAGCGCAATTGATTACCAACGTAGGGTGTTAGGAACGGTGCAATTCCGCCTAGCAATACACAAGGAAGCTTGCTCATCTGATTTAATTGCGCTGCTCGTAATGCTTCATCAATATTATCAAGTTCACGCGCGGCTTGTTGTAACAAGGAAACTGCTACTGGATTTTTTTGTTTTGCCTGCTCAATCACAATTGGCGCTAATTCTGCAAACTCTGTTGAATTAGCATGATTCGCCCAATGCACTAACTGTTCATGATTATGTTGAAAATGAGCAAAGACTGCTTGTGAAAATTGACAAGATGCAGCTCGACCATCTAATGTTTTTATCGTGTATTTGATTGCTTCCAATCCTAACCACGCACCACTTCCCAAATCATCATGTGGAAAGCCCCATCCCCCCACTTTAGTGGTTTTGCCATTCTCATGTTGAAATCCAACCACACCAGTGCCAGCAATAATAATTGCTCCATCCTCACCATGATGTGCGCCAAGACAAGCAACATGTGCATCAGATGAAACAATTAATTTTTTAAATGGATGAGGTTTGTGGATAAATATATCTCGAGCTTCTTGAATTTCACATCCTGCCAATCCCATGCCCGCATAAAGTGACACGTCATTAATTGAAACATCTAATTTTTTAAATACTTGTTGCAATGCACTATTAATTGATTGCCAAGTTTCTGAAACAGAAATGCGGATATTAGCTTGCCCACTAATTGCACTTCCCAGTAAATTGCCATGTTCATCTTCTACACGCACCATGCATTTAGTTGCGCCACCATCTACACCAATAAAAAGCGCTTTCAATTTATTTTCCTTAAAAAAGAAAAATATTATCATCATCCGCCAAATTCGTCATCCCTGCGAATAACTCGTCATCTCCGCGAAGGCGGAGACCTCTAGAAAATATTCACAGATTCCCGCTTCCGCGGGAATGACGTATTAACGCGAGCAATTCGTCATCTTCGTGAACAACTCGTCATCCCTGCGAACAACTCGTCATCTCCGCGAAGGCGGAGATCTCTAGAAAATATTCACAGATTCCCGCTTCCGCGGGAATGACGTATTAACGCGAACAATTCGTCATCTTAAGTGAACAACTCGTCATCCCTGCGAACAACTCGTCATCTCCGCGAAGGCGGAGATCTCTAGAAAATATTCACAGATTCCCGCTTCCGCGGGAATGACGTATTAACGCGAACAACTCGTCATCTTCGCAGATGAGGTATTAACGGGATGACGTTAATATTAAATACTAGCAGAAAGATATTGATTTTCATGTTTATCATTAACCACAGTATCCACCGTCGCATCAACATTTGAAGTACTAAAATGTCCCGAACGTGAAGGAGAAGAAACAGGATTAGATATCACTAACGGTTTAATTTTCGTGGGCGATGAGGATGGTGAACTTCCTTTCGTATTACTCAGTGGCAACGCTGCATGCAGATCTGCATTATTCGTGTGTAATTTTGTAGCTGCTTCAGCAGATGTTGATTCAGCATCAGAAGGACCACAACAAGCTGTCATACTGACAACTGAGGCACCAGCTCCAGCAAATAATAATGAACCACCTAATATGTAAGTAGCCACTGCACCTGTCATGCCTAAATGTGCAATGGCACCTGTTACAATCCCACCAACTACCGGTGCTCCAGGACCCAGGATAAACACTAACGGCGCAGTGACTGCAGTAAACACCAAACCAACTGCTAACGCATATAATCCCCAACGACACGCTTTAGCGATGCTTGGATGCCGATCAAAAAATCCTGGTTTATTTTTTGTCTTTTGAAACGTCAGTAAGTCAGGCGCACTAGAACTATGCCTCATATCATTTTGTCGATGAAATTGTTTTAATAATTCAGGTGGTTTTCCCAGCATGGAAAAATGTTTGTTAAGATTTTTTGATTTTTTTTCTGCATCAAAATCTTTCATCTTTTTTTCTAATTGATTTAACTTTTCTAATCCAATTTTTTGCGCAGCAGAAACGATTTCTAAACCGTGTTGTTGTTCAATTTGTTCGAAATCTTTTTTGATATTGTCACGGCAAGTTGATAATTCTTGATAAAGTTTGTCCGCTGATGAAAGCGTTTTTGCGACTAAATTATTAGGTTCATAACAATATTGCCGGAGTTCTTCCTGGCGTTCCTTCACTTTTGTTTCGATAATACATTTAGATTGATTAAATACATTAGCTTGTAAGGTCTGATAATTCTCATCTAACAAAAAGGTGCAAGCTTGGCTAGCTGTTTTTCCCAAAGACAAAGGAACTTTTTCTTTTGCATGATCCCAAGCAGCATTGGGTAAAGTGTGTTGATCATCACATTGATGTTGCAATTCAATATTATGTTTGTCGTTACTTTCAATCAACACTGCCAAAGCAGCATTATCTCTTTTAATTATCGTTTGTCCTGCATCTATTAGTGATTGTTGCCAAAGCGGAACAAAAGCTTTCATTTCATCATTAGCATTATCTCTAACAGTTGTTAATTGTGTATTAACATCAAATAATTGTTTACTTGTTTTTTGCAAAGCAATTAATGCTGGTAACTCATTTAAAACTTGAGGCACCAAAGAAGGAATGTTGTAATGCTCATGTAATTTGATTTGATCGCGTTGTTTTGCAATATCTGTAAGTAGTTTTTCTTTCTGTTGTTGAATTGATGAATTATATTTTTCAATTAATTTTTTAATGTTTTGATGTTGCAAATTCAATTGTTTCTCAAAAGCAATTACTTCACCTTCTTTTTGTTTTTTTCCAGACAAATAAGCCAATGCGTTTGCTTTTAATAATTGATAAGAGCGAATTTCATTAAAAATAAAATCGCATTGCAAAAACTCTTTCGTTTCTTTTTCGATCGACTCAGTTAACTGAGCTACTACTCCCGCAGCACGTTTAGCATGATCTGATTGAGCTAATTTAGCTTTAAATGTCGTCACATTTGCTTCATTTTTTGCATCTTCTATCAAAAGACGACGTTTAGATTCTAACGGTTTATCATATTCATTTAATATTGTTATCGCTGATTTAACTGTTTCTTCCAGCTCAGCTAATTTTTTCTCTAACTCATCTACAGATTCTTTTTCTGTTAGAAAAGCTTCTTCTATAATTTTATCAGGTCGATTTTGTAATAAATGAAATTGTATTAAGGCTAAATTACGATACGTGTTTAAAAGAGCTGGAAAAAGTTTTCTTTTACGTTCTTTTAACTGATTGTAATAGCCATTTCCAATACTTATATCTAAATTGGTATCGTCTTGATTGACATATGGTGCACGATTGAATGTTTGATAAATCTCAGGCAGATTCTTGCCTAGAAATTTGGTAATGATAAGAGAATTATTCGCTTGAATATTATCGAATGCAGCATAAACATCTTTAACAGACAATAATTTTTTTGATTGGACTTCATCAAAACATTTTTCAACTTGTCCCCACAAGGCAAGATAAACATTTTTTTTAATCTCGTTATCAGATAACGCGGCAAGAAACGCTTGGTGCATTTCATCACGATTTACATTTAGCTGCTTGATTAAAGCATCAATCCTTGCATCTTGTTGAGATGCAACAGTTGATGCAAGCGTATTTTCAGCTCGTGGTGTAGTCATACGGCACTCTCTTGTCTTAAATAAATATTAAGATTTTCTTTGATCTTGCCGAGCCTTGCGTGGCATATATGCAGACTTCCTTCTTTCACTTATATCGGATTTATTTCGGTCGAGCAAGTATCTTGTAGGATTGTCATTCCCTCGAGCCACTTGTCATTCCCTCGAAAGCGGGAATCTCGTGATTTTTCAAGAGATCCCCACTTTCGTGGGGATGACGAAGTATATGGGGATGATGAAGCATACATAGGGTGACGAGGTTTTCAATAAATGACAATACGCACAAACCACTAAAAACATTATAAAGAACAAATACCTATCATACGTATCATCTTAATATTCAGTGCTATATTTAATATAGTGATAATAAATAATTGAATTGCTTAATTTTTAATTAATAATTTAGTGCTAAGTTTAAGGTATTACTATTAAAAGCACTTAACGAGGCTCTGTAATATGATCGGTCGAAAATCTGAAGATCAGCTCATTGAAGCGGCGAAAGAAGCGCGTAAAGATATTTATGAGCGTTTAAAATTAGCTATTGCGCAAGGACAAGGGATAAAAGACATCAAAGAAATTATGAAAGAAATGGCGAGTCTTGAAGAGAATAAAAGGAGGAACTTTTTTGTCAACAATAGTGTTTTAACTTATTTAAATAAAGTATTAGAAAAAGAAAATTTTAAAAGCGAATCTGAATTAGATGAATTTTTTTCAACGATTAACCTGGATGAGGTTCTAGCTAATCTCGATAAAGAAAATGTCGTCAGCGACAACAAAAAAGAACTCTTCAAACATTTCATTAGCGTCTCCAAAGAAATAGCGCTTATTATTTTTAATTTACAGCAATTAAAAAAAGCAGAATACAATCCTAAAGAAATCAATGACAAAATGGATCCGATCACTCCTCCAAACATAGAACAGATTAAATCGGATGTTCAACGTTTAGAAGATCTAGATACCAATATTAAAAAATCTCTTGATAAAATTGCCGATGATTCATCAAAAAATATTGAATCGTTTAAAAATCTTATCAAAACAATCCAAACGTCTTTTCTCAAAAAACGAGATTTAACTTCATTACAAACAACCGAAAAAAATCTAAATGATGAATTACAACGATTGCGATCAGAACGTGAAAGCATTCAAGATAAATTACGTAAGATTAATCAAGTTAGTGGTAATAAAAATTTTGAACAACTTAGCCAGGAAAAAATCGAGCTCGAAAAGCAAATCAATGAATTAAATAAACGTTGCGCTACTTACAATCAAGATGTTAATGCGCATAATACTAATGTTAGCAATTTTTTCCCGAAAATCGCGGACACAGTTTCTATATTAGGAGAAAAATCAACATTTGCTATCGATAAAAAGTCAGCCATCGACCAAGTTAGTAAGGCATTTAGCAATTTTAAAATATTGCAACAAGAATTAGAAAAGAGAATTAATTCGTTAAATGAAGAAATCAAAACGCTCAGTCAAAAAAAGCAACTTGCATTGCAAGAGCTTCAAAAACATCAACAACAATTGTTGACCGATAACATACCAGAATTAAGCGATATACTTAAGTCGATTAAGTTAATCGAGCAACTCAATATTAATCAATCTGAGTTGTCTGCTAAAACAACTGAACTGTGTAAAAAACAATATACATCTCCGCTTGGATCAAAAACATGGGATGATGCTGCCATCGATGTCAATGAATATTTTCGTGATATCGCTAACGAATTAAATGAATATAGTACACAAGCTCGAGGTACACTCGGTAAACATTACTTAGATTTAACAAACACTGAAGCAAAACAACTTGGTGATTCCAATAGTCCTACTAGAAAACGCAAAGCTGCTCAAGATGAATTAGCAAGATTAACATCTTTAATTAAAAACATTGATATCACCACTGTTCAGCTATCAACAAATCTTAAAAAAGCTCAAGATGAAGCAGAAAAATTTTATACTGATCGAAAAAGCGAACTTGAACAATTTAAAGAGGATTCCACTAAAGCAAAACTGCAAACAGTAGATGGATTTAATCCTAATTTTGATAAAGAGATGAAAGAATTAGCTCAAGTCATTGCAAATAAAAAACAAGTTGAAGAAAAACAAGCTGCAAAAGAGAAAACTTCTAACGAGTTGAATGAAGCAAAAGACAGAATGCTTAAAAATTTACAATCTCATTTAGCAACAACTTTACAGGGGGCTAAAGCTTTACCTGAAGATAAACGCTTGTCTGTCGCTATAACAAAATTGATAGGAGAAGACATTGCGTTTTATAAAACAAATATTAAAGACAACAATATTTTAAACAAAATTGAGCGAGTTGAATCCCTGGTAAAAGAAATCCAAAATGCTCAAGATATAAAAAAGGCAAAAGCGTTTTGTGGCGAAGCCTACAAAATCACAGATACAGATAGTATATTAACACCCAAAAAACAATTAACAGCTGCTGTTCCATCTGAATCTAAAAAACCAGGTATACCTGTTAGCTGGGTAGTTGGAGGTGCTTTATTTGGTATTGCTGTTGCTACCATCGTGATTGGTGTAAGTATTTTTACTGGCGGCGCAGCTATTCCTGCAGTCGTGGGAGCTGGGGCGGCTATAGCGACATTTGTAACAGGCAGTACTGCTTCTGCCATCACAGCAGCTATTGTTGGTGGCGTTGCATTAACAGCAGGTGCAGCAGCAGCCGGCAGTATTCTTGGTATGGCTGCAAAAGGAATCAAACAAACTTTTTCATGGTTCAAAGAGAAATTTTTTGGACCTAAAGAAGAAGTGAAAAAACAAGTTCCAACCGAGTCAACAGCTATTAGTCCAAACAACATTGGACCTCCTCAAAAAACCACAGCAAAAGTGACAAATGCACTTAAGAGTCAACCTCATGAGAGCCATGATCATAAGCAAGATAAGCAAGAAGAAGCAAGTAAACGAATGTCTCTAGGCAAAGACATACTTGAGCAGGAAATACCTAAACCTGAAACAACTTTAAACGATACACTTGAGCAATGGCACACTTTTGTTGTTAAAACTGAGCTTCAGGAAATTAATGATCTTATTGACTGGATATCTAAGAATGCATATCAAGATAAAAATGAAATCCTAAAACTAGAACTTGTAGCAAAGAATACAAAAAAATTACGTGAACTTTATTCTTATTTAGAAAAAAATAACAAAATGATTGATGACATTAGAGGCAAAGAACTCGAACAAGAAATAAAAGTATATGACCATTTTAAAAAGAAAGCATCCGAACAAGAGCAACTACATCAAGATCAAGGTTTCAAAAAACAATAACTTACCTTTTCAACACCGACACTGGAATACGCACTGAACCA
>CAZKUQ010000025.1:0-18859 GCA_964555965.1 uncultured Coxiellaceae bacterium | reverse complement strand
CCCAATTGAAAAATCATTACATCGTGTATGTCCTTGAAAAATAGATTCGCCTGCATGCCAGGCTCGTTTGGAGAATGGAACGAATTGGATAATCTCACCTGTTCGTTTAATCAGTAAATGCGCTGAAACATGTAAAGCAGCGATTTCAGCAAAATAAGGATGGGCGGTTGAGTCTAATCGTCCGCAAAAAAAATCTTCAATTGCGTTGGTGCCAAATTCTCCAGGAGGCAAACTAATACCGTGAATCACAATTAAATCGATCTCAGTATTCATTGGCCGCTCATCACAATATGGTGATGATTTGTATATCACTGACCCTAATAAGCCAGTTTGCGAGTTGATAGTCATTTCATTCATCTACTTCACTTCCAAGGCAAAAATCGTTGCAAATACCATTAAAATATGTAAAAAATGACGCACTATAAATTAATATCCGATGATACCTTATGCAGCCAGAAAAAATTAGAGAATTAATTGAAAATGGGCTTCCTAATTCTGAAGCTTATGTCGAAGGCGATGGCGCTCATTTTACCGCTGTTGTGGTGAGCCCAGAATTTATTGGAAAAACTCGCATTCAAAAACAACAAATGGTTTATGAAACTGTTAAAAAAGAATTACTCGATGGCACATTACATGCGCTTTCTGTTAAAGCATTTACCCCTGAAGAATGGCAAGAATTAGGTGGACCCTAAACTATGGAAAAACTCATCATTCAAGGCAATATCCCACTCAATGGCGAAATTAAAATCTCAGGCGCGAAAAATGCTGCCTTGCCTATTTTGGCTGCCTCATTACTAAGTAGCGCCCCTATTCAAATTAGCAATATTCCACATTTACAAGATGTCACCACTATCGTCAGCCTATTAGGCCAAATGGGCGTGAATGTCACACTTGATGAACGTTCTAATATTGAAATTGATGCCGGTCATCTCACTTCATTTCATGCGCCTTATGAACTAGTCCGCACTATGCGTGCTTCTGTACTAGTGCTGGGGCCTTTGCTAAGCCGCTTTGGGCAAGCTGAAGTTTCTTTACCTGGTGGTTGCGCAATTGGCACACGTCCAGTTGATCAGCATTTAAAAGGCATGCAGGCCATGGGCGCTGAGATTGAAATTGAAAATGGCTACATCAAAGCAAAAGCAAAAAAATTGCATGGCGCAACCATTATCATGGATTTAATTACGGTCACTGGCACAGAAAATATCATGATGGCGGGCGTTCTCGCTGAAGGACAAACCATTATTCATAATGCTGCTCGCGAACCTGAAGTGGAAGATTTAGCTAATTTCTTAAATACCTTAGGCGCAAAAGTATCGGGCGCTGGCACTTCTACCATTGTCATTGATGGCGTCAAAGAATTAAGTGGTGGAAGTTATAGCGTCATGCCGGATCGTATTGAAACTGGCACTTATCTTGCTGCTGCAGTGATCACACAAGGTAAAATTAAAGTTAAAAATACACGCCCAGATTTACTTGAATCTGTTTTATTAAAATTAGAAGAAACAAATGCAACGATTGACACAGGCAATGATTGGATTTCATTAGACATGAAAGGCAATCGTCCCCATGCTATCAATATCAGCACAGCACCTTATCCTGCCTTCCCGACTGATATGCAAGCACAAATGATGGCTGTGAATGCTATTGCAGAAGGTACTGGTGTGATTACTGAAACAGTATTTGAAAATCGCTTCATGCATGTTCAAGAATTACAACGTATGGGCGCGGATATCGCATTAAAAGGCAATACAGCGATTTGCACGGGCATGCCCAAATTACACGGCGCACCTGTCATGGCAACTGATTTACGTGCTTCAGCAAGCTTGGTGTTAGCAGGTCTTGCTGCACATGGTGAAACAACGATTGATCGCATTTATCACATCGATCGTGGTTACGAATGTATAGAAGAAAAATTAGCACAATTAGGAGCGCGGATTCATCGCATCCCATCAGAAAATAATAATTAATATTTAAGGATTAGAAATGAATTTAGCAGCCATTGGACAATTAGTCCGTGAATTTGATCATGATTATTGCAAAAAAACCTTAGGTTTTTTCTTTGATCATGAGGATTGGAGTAATTTAAGAAAGTTAAAAAAACTTTACGAAAAATTTTCCAAATCAGATAACAATCCTGAACGTAAACTCTCTGCTGATGAATCATATGAATGCGCTGATATGCTTTTTCATGCGCCAACGAATTATCAAACGGTCATGGGCACGCGTTATAGTCCTAGTCGTTCTGCTATTTCGTATTATTCTGCGGAAATAAATAAACTAAAAGAAGAATTCAAAAATCATTTGGCACTCGAACAATTAGCGAAAAATTATTTATTCAATCGAGAAAATTACGACAAAGTGATTCGGCATTCAACTGGATATGATTTATATATTGCAATTAAACAATTAAAAACAAATGGGATTTTAAAGCAAACTAACTTAACAAAATTACTTGATAGTCATGATCCGCAAAAAGAAGCCGATATGTTAACTAATAAAAATGATACTTTTTCTAAGCATTCATCTACTCTCTTTAGAGAAAAAAAGTTATCAGCAAAAACAAATCATTCATCTCAGCAAAAGAAAGAAAAACGTTATGGATAAAAAATTATTATTTATTTTGTTAACCTTCTCGTTTGGTGCCATGAGCGCTAATCAAAACGATTTGGAAAAATTAATCGCCACCAAAAAAACGCAAGCCATCCATATGGATTTATCCAATGCAGATTTACGCCAATATCCTTTTATTCCGGGCAAAATTGATTTGCAAGGCGCGAATATTTCTCATAGCAATTTATCTGGCGTTGATTTATCGAAAATGAATTTGGGCGGCGCTAATTTAAGTTATACCGATTTATCAAATGCAAAATTAAATCAAGTCAATTTATCGGGTGCCAATTTAGATCATGCCAATTTATCGGGAGCCGATATTCAACGCAGCGATCTTTCCAATGCAAATTTAAATTTGGCTAATTTAGCTTCTACAAACTTGCAACAATCCATTTTAACTAAGGCCAATTTAACTTGTGCCAATCTCAATCAAGCGGATTTAACCAAATCAACTTTTACTGAAGCAAATGTGTCTGGTGCTAGTTTTGTTAATACGATTACCACTGATATTGTTGGTTATGGCTCCGTCATTGATACAAAAGTTTCTTGTGAATAATCGAAAGAACATGTCATCTTGAACGGTGAAACAGGAAGGATGACAAATGATGTTCTCACGCCAAATAAAAATCTAACGTTTTTTTCAAACCATCTTTCATATTTACTTCCGGGTTCCAAGATAAATATTCTTTTGCATGACGAATAGAAGGAACGCGTAGTGATACATCTTGATAACCTTCGCCATAATAGTTTTTTGCATCAACATCAACTAACTTAACCGCATCTGCTTTTATTGCGTGTTTTGGATAAGAAATTTTAATCATCTCAATTAATGTTTCAGCAAGTTGACGTATTGATATATTTTCATCAGGATTACCGACATTAAAAATTCGGTTATGCGCTTGATCATTTTTATTTTCGATGATACGAATTAATGCGTCAATGCCATCACTAATGTAAGTAAAACAACGCTGCTGTGCACCCCCATTCACCAGATTAATATTTTCACCACGCAAAATATTACCAATAAATTGTGTTAATACACGTGAACCACCTGGTTTTGGATTCATCACGTTATCTAATCGCGGACCATACCAATTGAATGGGCGAAATAAAGCGTAAGATAAATTTTTATGTTTGCCGTACGCATAAATAACTCTGTCCATCAATTGTTTTGAGGTGGAATAAATCCATCGTTCTTTGCTGATTGGGCCTGTCACCAAATGACTTTTTTCTTCGTCAAATTCAGCATCTGGACACATGCCGTATACTTCAGAAGTAGATGGAAATATGATGCGTTTATTATATTCGGCACATTGTCGAACGATATCGAGATTGGCTTCAAAATCTAATTCAAATACGCGTAAAGGATCTTGCACATAAAGTGCAGGTGTTGCTACTGCTACTAGTGGTAATACGACATCACATTTTTGAATATGTTCATTAATCCAATCTTTTTGTTTGGTGATATCACCAACGGTAAAATGAAATCGTGGATGATTAAGACAAGAACCAATTTTATCTTGCGTCAAATCCATCGCATAAATTTGCCAATCTTTTTGCGCTAAAATCGTTTCACTCAAATGACTGCCAATGAAACCATTTGCACCGAGGATTAAAACATTCATATTCATACCTATCGTTATTGTGTTTTAGTTAAATACGCTATACATCACATCTAATACGCGATCATGTTCTGCATCTGTCATTTTTGGAAAAAGCGGCAAGCTCACGATGCGTTCGCTGACATCTTCTGCATGTGGAAAATCACCGAGCTTGTAACCAAATTCTTGACGATAATAAGGATACAAATGTACAGCGCGATAATGTAATCCTGTACCAATATTACGTTCTTTCATTGCCAGCATAAATTCATCGCGATTCATGCGCGTGATATCTTCATTAATAAGCGGTGTGTAAATATGCCAAGAATGTAAGTGATCGTAATTAGGTTGTGTTGGCAATGTCCATTGCGCCCAGTCTGATAGGGCTTCTTGATAACGATTAGCTAATTCATTACGACGTTCAATAAATCCTGCTAATTCTTTTAATTGATAAATGCCAATCGCTGCTTGGATATCCATCATGTTGTATTTATAACCCGGCAAGACGATTTCGTAATCTTGCGTGCCGCCTTTGCCATAACGATTCCATGCTTGTCTATCCATACCATGAAAACGTAACCGAGCTATTTGATCTGCTAACGCTTGATCGCGTGTGACCACACAACCACCTTCACCAGTTGTCATATTTTTATTGGGATGAAAACTAAAAACTTGCGTATCGCCAAAACTACCAATACGTTTTCCTTTATATTCTGTGCCAATCGAATGTGCTGCATCTTCTAACACGCGAATGCCGTATCGATTAGCAATGTCGTAAAGCGGATCCAAATCGACTGGTAATCCTGCAAAATGAACCGGAAGAATCACTTTGGTATTTTCTGTGATGGCCGCTTCTAATAAATTCATGTCCATATTTAACGTATGAGGATCAATATCGATTAATACCGGCTTAGCTCCAGTGAGGGCAATCACATTTAATGTTGCTGCGAAAGTAAGCGGTGTCGTAATCACTTCATCACCAGGACCAACGCCCATTGCTAACAATGCTAAATGCAATCCGGCTGTTGCGGATGCTAAGGGTAATGCGATTGGCGCATTAAAATAAGCTTTTAAATCTTCTGTGAATTGAGCAACACGAGGACCTGTTGTAATCCAACCGCTTTTTAAACAAGCAACCACATCATCTATTGCTTCTTGGCTGATAGATGGGCGGGAAAATGGCAAAAATTCTTCTGACATAGATAATCTCTCTTTAACTACTTTGGGCAACAAGATATACACCTGCAATAATGATAAAAATACCGAGCATACGCACGGAGGTTAATGGCTCGCCAAATATATAGTAAGCCGCCAGGGCGTTTACTATATATCCAATACTTAGCATTGGGTAGGCAAAACTCACTTGAACTCGCGATAAAACCAACAACCACACACCGACGCTAATCACATACATAAATAAACCAGTAATAATAGGTGGATTAGCCATCACCTTCATCCCAATTGGAATAGCATTAGTCAGGCTAAATTCAAAATGCCCGATTTGGGTCATACCAGCTTTTAGCATCAATTGAGCTGCTGCATTTAATAAAACTCCCAATAAAATCAATACAAAAATCATCATAAAGATACTTACCTTTGTTTAAGAGATATGAATCATACAAAATTTTCAGCCAATTTTCACATTCCTTCAAAAAATTAAGATATAATGACGCCCACTTTGAACGGCCTAACCTGATTACTTAATTCTGAAGAGGAAAAGACATGACTATTTTAGTTGGCAGAAAAGCACCAGACTTCACCGCTGCTGCAGTACTTGGAAATGGTGAAATCGTTAATAACTTTAACTTGTATGACGCGATTGAAAATAAATACGGAATCGTACTTTTCTATCCACTCGATTTCACTTTTGTATGCCCATCTGAACTAATTGCGGTTGACAAACGAGTAGAAGAATTTGAAAAACGTAACACATTGATTATGGGTGTTTCAATTGATTCTCAATTTACACATAATGCATGGCGCAATACTTCCGTTGCTAATGGTGGTATTGGTCCAGTTCGCTATCCATTAATTGCGGATGTTAATCATCAAATTTGCCAAGCATATGGCGTTGAGCATCCAACCGCACACATTGCATTACGCGGCGCATTCTTAATTGATAAACACGGCATGGTTCGATCACAAATCGTTAATGATCTCCCATTAGGTCGTAATATTGATGAACTCATTCGTTTAGTTGATGCATTAGCGTTTCATGAAAAGCATGGTGAAGTTTGCCCTGCAGGTTGGACAAAAGGAAAAGCATCAATCAAACCAACGACAGAAGGAATTGCTGAATACCTTTCTGAAGCTGTTGGCGAATTATAATTTTCATTTTGAAAAATCAAAACCCGTCATGACGACGGGTTTTTTATTTTAAATTTAGTTATAAATTCAGTTATAATTTTTTTTGTTAAATTTTAATAAAAATATAATTTAATTAAAAAAAGAACAAAATTAAATATTAAAAATAAATTTTGATTAACCTCATTTAATTTTTTCTAAAAAACTTTTAAAAGAAAAAATTCTCTGCTATAAACTCTGTTCGTGAAAAAAGTGGATGATAAGCAAAATCAAGATTTTGCCTTATATTGTACATTTTTTCGTGTTGTGAATAAAAATTGTGGGCAAGTAAACTAAAATGTGCAGCTTCATCGCGATTGGATGAAAATTTGCTTGCAATGATAGATATATGTAGGTTAATTTTAGAACTCGTCCGGATTAAACATTTCAAGGAGATACTACAACTATGAACTTAAAACTCGTTGTTGCATCAATGAGCATACTTGGATTGATTAGCTGCCCGGTGTTTGCAGCACATCAAACCAAGCATAAAAAAATGAAACACCAACAAATGGCTGAACATCGTGACTATAAAGACATGGGCAGCTTACCTGTTCAAGAACCTGTTTGCACAATTAGCCAAAATTCAGTGATTATGGATGGAATGACCCAAAGTTATGGTCGCTCTATGCCAAATCCTTGCAACCCAGGCTGGTTCAATCGCATTCAATTTAGCGGCGGCGTTAATGTTGACATAGGTAAATTCGGCAACAGAAATGCAAACATCATGGGTGAAAACTATCAACGTTTCTCATTAAATGATGCTTACTTAAACCTAGCAGCTGATATTAGTGATTGGACAAAAGCATTTGCTAGTATAGGCTACAACACCGCAACCATGAACTCTAACCCATCAGAATTCAAAACTTTCGGTGCAGCTGAATACAGCGCGGCTTATAGCAACAATATCAACGCAACTGGTACTACCAGCTCTCTTGAACTAGAACAAGCTTACGCAACCATCGGTAACTTCGATGTGTCGCCAGTGTTTGTACAAGTTGGTAAAGGCTTCCAACCGTTCAGCAGTTATGAAATTCACCCAATCACCGCAAGCATGACGCAAGTGATGTCTGAAGTTCTAACCACTGCATTGAAACTTGGCTTCATTGCTAATGGTTTCAACGGATCAGTCTACGCATTTGATGACCCAATTGCCAAAATCGGTGGTGGCTCATCTAGACCAACCAACTACGGTGCGTCATTAGGCTATTCAGCGCCAAATGATCAACTCGGTTGGGATGCGGGTGCTGGCTATCTGTACAACATAATCGGTGCTAACGATGTAGCTTATAGCGTTGTCAACTTCACCGGTACCGGCGGATACAATAGCCGCGTTGGTGGTGCAGCACTTTTTGGTGACGTAAACAGTGGACCGTTTATATTAAGCGCACGTTACACGGCAGCAATACAACGCTTCAATGTTAACGACCTGACCAAAAATGGTTTTGCTGATTTAACAGCCGCATCATCTCTTGGTTCTGCAAGCACAGCTGCTTCAACTGCTACACCTGTTGCTGGTGCTTCTGGGGCTAAACCATGGGCTGCTGGTATTCAAGGTGGTTATGGCTTCGATGCATGGGGCAAAAACCAAAATGTCTACCTCGGTTACCAAACTTCACGCGAAGCTGCTGGCCTGAATTTGCCAAAGAATCGTTGGTTAGTTGGTTATGGTATCGATATGTTCAAAAATACACATGTGGGCGTCGAATGGGATCACGATATGGCATACAATGCCTCAAATGGTGGTTCTGGCAACAACACGAACCTCGTGTCATTGCGCTCCAGCGTCAAATTCGGTTAATCTCCGAACCAAACCAAAAAGCCCGCTTTCGCGGGCTTTTTTTTGCCCTTTCTGCCTTAATTTAATATTCATTTAAGTATTGTCTGCTAAGATTTTGACCATAATATCGCCAAAAACGAGGTGTCAGCATGGCAAACAATAGACTTCTTCCGACAGTACCAGAAGAAATAGAAGTAAATGAAATTCCACTTTATCTAGACAAGAAGGATATCTTGAACGTCCGTCAAACATCGAAAATGATGAATAAGTTATTTCAACCAGCTTCAGAGGTTGCAAAACTTCTCCATTTCGTACAAGAAGCAGATTATGATGCAGCGAAAAAGATAGTGGAAGCTAATCCCGAATTAATGTTCAAATACGTTTCGTACAAAAAAACTGACGACACTTATGAAACAATCAGCCCATTAAAGTTTGCATTTAAAGTGCTCGATGCTTATATGTGGAAAATGTGTTATGAAAAGATAAAAAATACACCTTTATTGAAACATTTTATCCAACAACTGGATGAGCAGAGAGATCATATTAATTTAAATCCTCTTTATGCTGAATATATAAAATACGATGATTTAGCTAAATTTCATCGACGTTACTCCCAAGGGAGTTTTGTTTTTGATTATAGGAAATTAATTGATAATGGTTGGTTTAATGTCGGCAAGATCCAGCGTAATGTGTTACCGCTGCATATGTTGAAAGAATTTCTTCATTCAGGTAATTCATGGAATAATCAGTCTAAATTTGATGATGAAATTAATCGTGATGAATTTGGGCCTTTCGATGGGTATTCTACCCTTGGAGCGGATTTTGCACTCGTAAGAGGAAAGTCAGGCGCTGTAATTTGCAAAAGTCCTAACATAAATGATGATCAGAATGCGGCTTTAGATTGTGAGATCTTTCGTCATCTTTGTGAAGTAAGAAAGAATGATCTTGATAAACTGCGTTCAGAACTAGGCCTTATGCTTGAAAAATCGAACAAAATGGAATTGAAATAATTATTTTTACATTGGGACATTACACGACTGAGAGATAAGTTAATGTCCCAACGTTTTTTTAACTAAGCGTGATAATTCTCCAAACCAGATAAGCATAACAAAACAATTACATCATGTTGCAACCACTATTTCTTTCTTGCTCCGCATGTTCCTTTAGATGTTCCTCTTCTTCATGATGACCAAGCATATGTTCTCTTGCCGCGTTTTGTTCATAATAATAAGCTGCAACATCATGATGACCGTGAAGACTTTCCTCTTTTGCTTTCTCTTTATCATGCTCTGCTGCATGATGTGGATCCAAATCGCAGCAAAGATTAAGACAAGAAAAAATATCAGCCGTAGAAGATTTTCGTGTATTACTCATTTTTTCACCTAATCTGTTTTTTATTATTCATGACAACAACACGCGAAGATAATTCATCGTAAACTTTTTCAGTTTTTGCCCGAATATCGGCAGAAATATGTTTCATTTTCTTTTCACAATTTTCATTTGCTTTATTATGCAAATAAGAAAAATAATTTGCATGCACATCAAATTCTTCGCCAGTAGAACGCTCAAAATTTAAAATGGATTCAGCATTAAATCGTCCTTCACCATATTTTTGCATCAGCAAATTAAACTCATCGCTCATATGAAATTGATGTTTGTTTTTTAAAATAATTTCTAAATGCTTTTTAATATCTTGATAAATTTCTTGAGCCGCTTCACTGATAGGAACGGTAACATACCCTGATACAGGATCAAGATAACCTGGCAAATAAGCTGCAACAGATGTAATTGCTAAATCAAATTCTCGCTTTGTTTGATGAAATTCAGAGCCTTTCGCTGGCTGACATTCTGCCAAACATAAATACATAAAATTTCTTAGACGATTAATTTTTTGCTCTTTCATCATCTGAAAATTCAAATTTTTCTGCTGAGAAAAAAATCGCATGGATGATGGATGATATAAAAAACGTCTAAACATATTGTATCTTCCTTGAAATTAAACCCCATTAAATCCATTCCATTTATTCGCAATAAAACAAAATAATTCTGCCGTTCGTTCTGCATCATAAATCGCCGAGTGGGCTTGTTGGATATCAAAAGGAATACGCGCGCGACGAGTAGCACGAGCTAACACCGTTTCACCTAATGCCACAGCCGAAAGCGAAGCGGTATCAAACGTCGTAAAGGTATGAAAAGGAATATGCCGAATGCCACTACGTTTAGCAGCTGCCAACAGAAAGCTCAAATCAAACCAGGCATTATGACCCACCAAAATCGCACGATAAGTGGCTGTTTTTTCAAGTTCTTCTTTGACCCTTCCAAACACTCTATATAGCGCTTGAGCCTCAGGAATTGCAAATCTAAGCGGATAAAAGGGGTCTATACCAGTAATTTCTAACGCTTCTTTTTCTAATCTTGCTCCAGCAAATGGTTCTACATGATAAGAAATGGTTTGATCACGACTAAGCTTACCGTCTTCAGTCATTTTTAACGTTACCGCCGCCACTTCAAGCAATGCATCGGTAGCTGGATTTAATCCAGCTGTTTCCACATCCACTACTACCGGCAACAACCCTCGAAATCGTTTTGATAATATGTTTGATCTATTATTCATTTTTTCTCTAGTCAAAATCTTAGTTTTCAATAAAATAACGTCTTTAGAATTTTTATGTCGAATAACATGGACAAACTATGCTGACAAACACCCTCAAATCATCACCTGACACAGTTTCAAAGCGAGATACTATCACAAATGCCTACCGAATGGATGAAGCAGAATCCTTAAAAACATTAATAGCAAGCGCCACCTTTTCAGATACACAGCGTTCATCGCTCACAAAAATTGCAGAAGAATTAGTCACAGAAACACGTGAGTATAAGAAAAAACAAGGAAAAGTTGACACCTTACTTCATCAATATGATCTTTCAACTGAAGAAGGCATAGCTCTTATGTGCCTTGCTGAAGCGTTATTACGCATCCCTGATAAAACCACAATGGATAAATTTATCAGCGATAAGTTATCGACGGTCGAATGGCGAAATCACTTAAGTTCTGATAATTCTTTTTTTGTTAATGCAGCCACCTGGTCACTTCTTCTCACCGGCAAAATTTATGCACCAACGCTTAACAACGAAAAAAACCTCATGAGTTCATTAACGCGTGCCACCAGTCGATTAGGTGTGGCGGTGATTCGACCTGTCATTTTGCAAATGATGAAAACCATTGGTAAGCAATTTGTGATGGGACAAGACATTCAATCTGCTTTAACTCGCGCAACAGAACAAGAAGCAATGGGCTATCGGTTTTCTTACGACATGCTTGGAGAAGCCGCACGAACGCAAGAAGATGCTAAACATTATTTTGCTTCTTATGTTGATGCGATCGATGCCATTGGCAAAGTCGCAAAATCAGAAATCTCTGCACAAAATCCTGGTATTTCTATCAAACTGTCAGCATTGCATCCACGATATGAATTCACTAAACATGAACGTGTGATGAAAGAATTACCGCCATTATTACTTGCTCTCGCACAGCAAGCAAAAAAATATAATATTGGCTTAACCGTTGATGCCGAAGAAGCAGATCGATTAGATTTATCACTCGATATTTTTGAACAAGTGTTTAGTGATCCCTCGCTCAATGGTTGGGAAGGATTTGGCTTAGCTGTGCAAGCTTATCAAAAACGCGCACCATTTGTATTAGATTGGTTAGCAACACTTTCCGAAAAATATCATCGCCGCATCATGGTACGTTTAGTAAAAGGCGCATACTGGGATGCTGAAATTAAAATGAGTCAAATACAAGGCTTATCTGGCTATCCTGTTTTTACCCGAAAAAATGCAACTGATGTTTCTTATCTTGCTTGTGCGAAAAAATTATTAGCTCGCCCAGATTGTTTTTATTCGCAGTTTGGTACACATAATGCTTATTCAGTTGCCGCTATCATGGAAATGGCTGGCAATACAGAATTTGAATTCCAATGTTTACACGGTATGGGACGACCGCTTTACGATCAAATTGTCGATAAAAATAAATTTAATCGCGCATGTCGCATTTATGCGCCTGTTGGAACACATAAAGATTTACTCGGTTATTTAGTAAGAAGATTATTAGAAAATGGCGCGAATAGTTCATTTATCAATCGTCTTGCCGATGATAAAATACCAATCGAAAAAATTGTTGATGATCCAGTCGTCCGCATGGCAGCACTCGAACATAAACCACATCCGCGCATCCCATTACCAAAAAATATTTATGGTGAATGGGAAAATTCGCAAGGCATCGATTTATCTGATCCAACACAATTTTCCGCATTGCAACTTGCCATTCAACAATATGATGAAACGCCATGGCGAGCAGGTTCCATCATTAACGGCAAAACATTATTTGAAAATCCGAAACCAGTTTGCTCACCAAGTGATGGCGATGACATACTCGGTGAAGTGAGTAAAGCAGAAGAAGCAAATGTTGAAGAAGCACTAAATATTGCGCATGCAGCAGAAAAAACTTGGGGCACTACTTCCGTTGAAACACGTGCAGACATATTAGAACGCGCGGCCATTATTTTTCAGCAAGAAATGCCGTCATTAATTGCCATTCTATCGCGCGAAGGTGGAAAATGTTTGCAAGATTGCATGTCAGAAGTACGCGAAACCATCGATTATTGCCGTTATTACGCGCATCGCGCTCGCATTGATTTAGCACCCGTCACGTTACCAGGTCCAACCGGTGAAGCGAATCAATTATCATTACACCCACGTGGTGTGATTGCCTGTATTAGTCCATGGAATTTTCCGTTAGCGATTTTTACCGGACAAATTGTTGCCGCATTAGCAGCTGGTAATCCGGTACTTGCAAAACCCGCCGAACAAACTCCGTTAATTGCATATAAAGCCGTACAACTTTTACATCAAGCTGGCATTCCAACTAATGCCTTACAACTATTGATTGGCCGCGGTAGCGTTGTCGGTGCAAAAATGGTAAGTGATCCTCGTGTGACAGGTGTTATGTTTACTGGATCAACTGAAACTGCAAAATTTATCGAGAAATCACTTGCTAATCGCGAAGGCCCTATTGCTTTATTGATTGCAGAAACTGGCGGACAAAATGCAATGATAGTGGATTCCTCTGCTCTTGCTGAACAAGCTATTATTGATATTGCACAATCAGCCTTTAATAGTGCGGGTCAACGTTGTTCTGCATTACGTGTGCTATTTGTACAAGAAGAAATTGCGCCGAAATTATTGGATATGCTGAAAGGTTATATGACCGAACTGCAAATCGGTGATCCACGCATTCTTGCTACTGATATTGGACCTGTGATTGATAATGCAGCACAAAAAATGCTAGAAGAACATTACGCAAAAATGCAACAACAAGGACGCTTCATTGCTCAAGTACCAATGATCGCTTCGCCAAATGGCTCTTATTTTGCACCAGCCGTGTTTGAAATTAATGACCTTAGTATTTTGGAAGGTGAAGTATTCGGTCCCATTTTACATGTCATTCGTTTTAAATCAGATGAGCTCGATAAAGTCATGGATGCTATCATCAATACTGGATATGGGCTAACATTAGGTGTTCATAGTCGCATTGATGCCACGATACAATATATTGTAAACCGCATGCCGGTTGGCAATATTTATGTCAATCGCAATATGATTGGCGCAGTGGTGGGTGTTCAACCTTTTGGCGGCGAACGATTGTCTGGTACTGGCCCCAAAGCTGGTGGACCGCATTATCTACCAAGGCTTTGTGTCGAACGATCTGTGTCTGTCAATACAACGGCTGTGGGCGGCAACGCGCGATTAGTCTCATTGCTTGAGGAAGATTTAGCGTAGCTAACCTTACACGATGGGGCATAAATAAACAATTAAGGAATTTCACGCGTTTTTAGCGTGAAATTCCTGAGGAAGATTGATGATTCAAACCGATACGATCACTTATGTCATTTTTTTAATTTTTACCGGCACAGCGATTTTGTCTACGCTGGCACTATTTACACGTCAATCATTGCTGGTGGCATACATTGCCATCGGCATGATTCTTGGACCATGGGGATTCAAGCTTATCAGCAGCTCAACTGTCATCAGGCAAGTCGGTGATATTGGCATTATCTTTTTGTTATTTTTATTAGGCCTCGATTTGCAACCGCAAAATTTATTTCACTCGTTGCGCAAAATGAGCATGATCACCATCTCGAGCTCATTATTTTTCTTCTTAATTGGCTTTTTGCCTTCACATTTCTTTGGCTATTCTTATCAAGAATGCCTCATGGTTGGCATCGTGACCATGTTCTCAAGCACGATTATCGGCTTGAAATTATTACCAACGACTATTTTGCATCATCAACATACGGGTGAATTAGTGGTTAGTATTTTGTTGCTGCAAGATTTAATTGCTATTGCTGTTTTACTGACACTGGAAATCATCGGTAACCGTGGCGGCACATTCAATCAACTTAGCTTATTAGTGATTGCTTTTCCTGTTTTATTTAGTGTTGCCTATATTTTCCAACGATATGTATTGTCACAACTTTTAACGCGTTTTGATAAAATTCACGAATATATTTTTATCTTATCGATAGGCTGGTGCTTATTAATGGCTGAGCTTAGCCACGCACTTGGTTTATCCGAACAAATCGGGGCATTTATTGCTGGTATTGCCCTTGCTTCCAATCCGATTGCTTTTTATATTGCTGAAAGCTTAAAACCATTGCGCGATTTCTTTTTAGTGATTTTCTTTTTCACTATCGGTGCTAGTTTTAATTTTGGATATTTTGCTGAATTAATTATTCCTGCATTAACACTTGCTAGCTTAGTATTAATATTAAAACCACTCATTTTAAAATGGTTGTTATTTCGTTCCGGTGAAGTCAAAACAGTCAGCCGAGAAATCGGGGTGCGATTAGGACAGATGAGCGAGTTTTCGTTATTAGTGATTTATCTTTCAGCTGGTATGAATATTTTATCGCCTAACACAGCACACATGGCGGAAGCAGCAGTGATTATTACTTTTGTCGTATCTTGTTATTGGATTGTGATGCAATATCCAACACCGCTTGCAGCATCAGATAAATTGAGGAGAGATTAGCGGTTATCGCTAACCTTACGCGATGGGGTGTTCTTAGAGGGGAGAAGCGCAGCTCTTCCCTCTAAGTGCAAGCCGAAAGCTTAGCTTCGGCGCAGCATATAAATAAATTGAGGAGAGATTAAATGGGCGCACATCACAATCATTCACATGCTGGCCACAGTCATAGCCATGCTTCTGGTTCATTTAATACTGCATTTGCAATTGCTGTTACGCTCACATTAGTTTATACAGTTTCTGAAGCAGGCTATGCTTTCTATGCTAATTCAATGAGTTTATTAGCAGATGCTGCGCATAATCTTGGTGATGTGTTAGGTTTAATTTTATCGTGGATTGCTAATTGGCTATTATCTTTTCCTGCGCGCAAACGTTATAGTTATGGATTCAAACGCACCACCATTATTGCTTCACTCATTAATGCTTTTATATTAGTAGCAACTTCCGCACTTATTGCTTATGAAGCAATTTATAAATTATTTCATTTAACTTCTGTCAACGAAAATATAGTTATTATTGTCGGTATCATTGGTATTTTTGTGAATGCTGGCTGCTCCATGTTATTTATGCGCGGCGCAAAAGATGATTTAAACATTCGCAGCGCCTTCTGGCATTTAATGGCAGATGCACTTATTTTAATTGGCGTTGTATTCGCCGCCATTGTTATTTCTTACACGGGATTAAATTGGATTGATCCAGTGGTTGGTCTCATTATTGTTGCGATTGTGTTATGGGGAACATGGGGTTTATTGCGCGATTCCTTACATTTAATTCTCGATGCCATTCCGCATTACATTGATCACGCTGGCGTAAAACATTATTTAGAAAATTTACCCGGCGTCACTGCGGTTCATGATCTGCATATTTGGGGATTAAGCACACGTGAAGTGGCACTCACCGCGCATTTAGTCATGCCCGAACACCCGCTAACCGCCATATTAACGAATATTTACATCATGAATTCCGCGTTAATCATGTCACCCTGCAGGTTGAAAAAGGCAGTCTAGATGAGCCTTGTTTAAGGAGCGAATCTTGTTGAAAATTAAACGAAATCATTAAGTTTTATTTTCAAAAACTTCTCGCCAATTAATATCATATTAAGAAATTGGCATTATACTATAAATACATTATCTATCGTCGAGAGATGCTGAGGATTTATGTCTTTAAGTAGAGATTTGAAATTAAAAGAGCAAGAGCAGCTTACTGAGGAAAAATTCGCAGAAAAATGGGGAATTTTTTCAGTTGAACCTACAATCGAAGATTTTCCATTATGGAAATGGATGGAAGAAAATTTTCCCCAATTTGTTGCTGAAGAAAATTTTTCTCGAATGAGCGCTGAAATTGGCAAAAAACTTGGATTAATTGAAATAAAAGAAGATAAAGAAAGAATTCAAACCCAAGTTTACACCAAATCCCTCAGAGAAAAAAAATCATCTGAAAAAATAACAGATAAAACTCCGACTATTATTGTTGAAGGTAAAACCTTTATTCTTGAAAATAAATCGTATGATGAATTAATGAATTTGAAAGACCAACTCAGTGTATTTACATCTGCAAACTTATCCCGCTATTTTCTCTATTTGCTTTTGCTGTCAAAAAATAAAAATATAGAAGAAAAAACAATAGATGCTCTTTTTGAACAATTTGCTCGTATTTCTTTCTATACAAATGAAATAAATAATTTTTTCAAAATTGCATTTGAGCGATCAAAAATTATTAGTGACCGAGAAAAGCGGGAAGAAAATTTTGTTAGCACTTTTTACCAACATTTAAGTGTTTTTTTATACTCACATTCAAAAAGTAAACCTGATGAAAATTTTAAAAATATTTTAACTAAAAATTATCGAACAATTGAAATACTAAACGATAGTTTTACTGATGTAAACTTACCTAGTAATTTCTTAACTGAAGATAATTTTGTTTTTCACCTAGATGGTAAAATGGTATTTAGCTATCCATTAGAAGGTTCTGAAAAAGCTGTTATTAGAGAAGGAGGAAACAATACGGATGCTATTAAAAGAATTAAAGAACATTTTCAATCTTCGAAAAAAGAAATTGAACAGCAGCAACCAGTAAAAATCGCCGTAGCGCAATCACCTTCTTCACCACGAGAAAAAACATTTTCGCCTCAGCAAATCGCTATTCCAACAATCTCAGCAGCGCATAAAAAACCAGGATTTTTAGCACGAAATTTTGGAAAAATTGTTCTTGGCTCGTTGTTTGTACTTGGAGCTGCAGCGATTGTGATCGCTACATGGGGAGCAGCAGCCCCTGCTGTAGCAGGCGTTGGCGGGTTAGTCGTTGGTTTTTTTACTGCATCTGCTCCGGCGTGGGTACCAGCGGTTGTTGGTGGCGTTGGTTTAGCAGTAGGCTCAATAATTGTTGGCGGCTTAGCGGGTGCTATAGCGGGAAAAGTGATGGAAATAACGGAAACGAAACCGAAAGAAACATTGCCTGATATTATTCCAGAACACGAACAGCCGAGCCCAACAACTCCAAAACAAACTCGACCAATCTCATCTACACAATCAAACGAAAAACCAACCAGAATAGAAGAACATAATATTCCAGCAGATAAATTTCCAAGACCTTCTTCTCCTTCTCACAATCCCGCAGCATTGCTTCACCCACATCAACCACCAGAAGCAAATCCAAAAGAAGAAGAGAAAGAAGAAGAAAAGAAGAAATTCGAATAATCAGACCATTAAAAACAGAAAACCTTTAAAGGGACGCTTACTGCGTCCCTTTTTTATTTTTTGACTCTAGCTGCTTCACTACCCCCACAGCTTCAATAAAATGTTGCTCAACGGGTGAAGGCTCATCCGCAATCAACGCACGATATTTATCATATTCCACATGTGCCTTATCAATTGCCTGTTGATGACTGATTTTACCAGCATGTGTAAGCAATTCTTTTTCATTGAAGCGGATAAAATCATCAAGCTTTGCTATCCAATCTTTCATGTACATTGGTTTGCGATTCATTGCCTGCAACTCAGCATAATCAAGGTACATCGAAACAAATCGATTCAGGAGATTGAGCTCATCTTTGTTTAAGTAATTTTTAGCTACCTCTACGTCAGCACGTGCAAGCTTAGTACCAGTCCATGATGTTAGTCCCATATTGGGCTTAGCAGCGTCGGCGCGCGCTGCGATGACTTCTGCAGCAGTCTTGCCATGCGCTGCCCAATGCATCTTATTTTGCACTACCCTGAAAAATTGCTTAGATGTTTTTGCATCAGGGGTGTAGTCAATGCTTGTGGCATAAATATCCAGAACCTTGCGCCAAAATACTTTCTCTGACGAACGAATGTCACGAATACGTGCCAACAGTTCATCAAAGTAATTACCTCCGCCAGCCTTCTTTAAGCGGTCATCATCAAGAGCAAAGCCTTTAATGAGGTACTCTTTCAACCGTTGGGTCGCCCATATACGAAA
>CAZKUQ010000024.1:2516-19063 GCA_964555965.1 uncultured Coxiellaceae bacterium | reverse complement strand
CATCGTTATATCACCGATCGTAATTTGCCAGATAAAGCCATTGATTTAATCGATGAAGCAGCAAGTAATATTCGCATGGAAATCGATTCTAAACCGGAAGTCATGGATAATTTAGATCGTCGAATCGTGCAACTTAAAATTGAACGTGAAGCATTGAAAAAAGAAAAAGATGAAGGATCTAAAAAACATTTAGAAAAATTAGAAGCAGATTTAGCAAAGTTGGAAGGCGAATATAAAAAATTAGAAAAAATTTGGAAAGCTGAAAAAGGCTCATTGCAAGATGCACAAGCCATTAAAGCTGAATTAGAAAAAGTGCGTGTGGAGTTAGATACCGCTCGTCGTGCTGGTAATTTAACACGTGTCGCTGAATTGCAATATGGGCGAATTCCTGAATTAGAAAAACAATTAACAGAAGCATCGAAAGGTGACAATAAAAAAGAAAAACAATTGTTACGCAACAAAGTGACTGATGAAGAAGTCGCTGAAGTTGTCTCAAAATGGACGCATATTCCAGTATCAAAAATGCTAGAAAGTGAAAAAGAAAAATTATTAAAAATGGAAGATGCATTACATAAACGCATTATTGGACAGAATCAAGCAGTGAGTGCAGTGTGCAATGCGATTCGTCGTTCGCGTGCAGGACTCGCAGATCCCAATCGTCCGATTGGATCATTTTTATTTTTAGGTCCAACCGGTGTTGGTAAAACCGAATTATGCAAAGCATTAGCAGAATTTTTATTTGACACAGAAGAGGCAGTCATTCGTTTGGATATGTCAGAATTTATGGAAAAACATTCGGTGTCACGTTTGTTGGGCGCACCTCCTGGTTATGTGGGTTACGAAGAAGGCGGCTATTTAACTGAGCATGTGCGTCGCAAACCGTACTCTGTGATTTTGTTAGATGAGATGGAAAAAGCGCATCCAGATGTGTTTAATGTGCTACTGCAAGTATTAGATGATGGACGATTAACAGATAGCCAAGGCCGAACAGTCGATTTTCGTAATACGGTGATCGCAATGACATCAAATCTTGGTTCTGATCTCATTCAGAATATTTCTAAAACCGGTGATTATTTTGAAATGAAAAATGCGGTAATGGAGGTGGTAAGTAAGCATTTTAGGCCTGAATTTATCAATCGAATTGATGAAATGGTTGTATTTCACCCGTTGGATGAAGCGCAAATTCAACATATTGCGGAGATTCAAATTAATCGTCTACGAACACGTTTGGCTGAGCGTGAATATGGCATTAGTATTAGTAATGAAGCATTGCAATATCTAGCAAAAGTTGGTTTTGATCCTGTTTACGGGGCAAGACCATTAAAGCGAGCCATTCAACAACATGTCGAAAATCCCTTGGCTCAGGAAATATTGACTGGTAAATTTATACCAGGTGATACGATTCGTATTGAGCTCAAAAATGATCGTATTGAATTTTTGAAAGAGACGGCTAAGGTGTGACGTAGACTAAGTTATTTACACAAGGAAATAGTTATGTATAAAAATATTTTATTTGCGACTGATTTGACTGAAGATACAGAATATTTAATTGAAAAAGTGCGTACCATTCGCGGCTTCACCGGTGCTAAATTATCTTTAGTTCACGTCGTTGAACCATTGCCAGGTTATAGTTATGCTTATCTTGGTATCGAAGACATTGAAGGCCAATTGATTGATGAAGCACGACAATCAATGAGTAAGCTCGCAGAAACCTTAGCAGTTAACAAAGAAGATCAGCATATTGAAGTGGGCCCAACAAAAACTAAAATTCTTAAAATTGCAGATGATGTTGGTGCTGATTTAATCGTGTGTGGCAGTCATGGTCGTCATGGTTTGTCATTGTTATTAGGTTCCACTGCCAATGCGATTTTGCATGGCTCCAAATGTGATGTGCTAACAGTACGTTTGCCCGAAGAAGAATAAAACGAGAATAGTTTTTAGAATAATAGCGTCATTTCACCTATAGATCCCCGCCTTCGCGGGGATGACGAATTTGTAAATCACCTCAACGATGAGTGATCGCATGGAATACAAAGATTATTATAAATTATTAGGCATTGAAAAAAATGCATCTGCAGATGATATTAAACATGCCTATCGTCGATTAGCGCGAAAATATCATCCTGATGTAAGTAAAGAATCAAACGCAGAAGAAAAATTTAAAGATGTTCAGGAAGCATATGAAGTACTAAAAGATCCTGAAAAACGTCGTGCTTATGATGAGCTTGGAAGCAATTGGAAAGCTGGTCAAGAATTTAGACCACCACCAGGTTGGGAGCAACAGACACGATTTTATACCTCAGGCGATACAGGACAATTTTCTGAAGAAGATTTATCTGGATTTAGTGATTTTTTTACCAATCTTTTTGGTGGTGGCCGCGGTCGTACGCATTTTGATGGTAGAGGATTCCATGAGTTTAAACAGCGTGGTGCTGACCAACGTGCCAAAATTTTAATTACATTAGAAGAAGCTTTTCGTGGCACGAGTAAATCGATTCAATTGCAAATGCCAGAAATGAATGCAGCAGGAAATGTGACTTCTTCAGTTAAAACGTTAAAGGTCACTATTCCAGCAGGTGCAACAGAAGGTCAACAATTACGTTTAGCCCATCAAGGTGCACCAGGAATTGGCGGAGCACCTGCTGGCGATCTTTATCTTGAAATTGATATTCAGCCGCATGCGTTTTTTTCATTGCAGGATCATGATATCTATCTCACCTTGCCTGTGACCCCATGGGAAGCAGCGTTAGGTGCAGAAATTAAAGTGCCAACATTGGGTGGAACAGTGGGATTAAAATTGCAAGCAAGAGCGCAGAGCGGACAAAAGCTGCGGCTCAAAGGGAGAGGCATGCCGACTAAACACGCGGCAGGTGATCAATATGTCATCGTGCAAATTCAAACACCGCCTGCACAAACAGAAGAATCGCGGCAGTTATATGAAAAAATGTCGCAAATCATGCCATATAATCCACGCCAGCATTGGCAGGTTTAAGGATAGCGTATGACAAAAAAAGAAATTATTATTGTTGCTGATTATTCAGAAGAAAATTTATTTTCCTTGGAAGAATTGTGCAGAGTGAGTGGCATACCTGAAGAATTTATTCAAGAATTAATTAGTTATGAAATAATCGAGCCATTGCAAGCAGAAGAAAATTGGATATTTGATATCACTCATCTTGAGCGAGTAAAAGCAGCACGACGCTTGCAGCGTGACTTAGAAGTGAATATGGCGGGTATTGTCATTGTGTTAGACTTGCTGGATGAACTCGAAGAATTACGCGCAAAAATGCGTATATTAGAGCGACATTATAAATAATAAATTTATATGGGGAGTGTGACATGCTATTAGCAAAACGCATTAGTTTATTATTGGCTTTAATTATTATCTCAATGGCAAGTGCACTGGTGTGGGCAAAGATTACTAAAACACTTTTGGTCATTGATATGCAAAATAAAGCTGCATTGCCAAGAAATTTCCGTTCATCTGATATTCTGCCGGCTTTTTCAACGGAAAATATTAATTGGCTAGGTTTTTCTGATTTGCATATCGCAGGCGGTGCACAATTTTCCGAAGAATCATTACGTACTATTTTACAAACACTCAAAGTGACTCGTTTGACGATCATTGATTTAAGACAAGAATCACATGGCTTTCTCGATAGCAATGCGATTAGTTGGTATGGCCCGCAAAATGCTGCGAATGTAAAATTAACGGATGAACAAGTTGAGAAAAGTGAAGCGGCACGTTTGAATTTATTAAATAAACATCACAAGGCTCGAGTTTATGAAATTTTATCCAAAACAGAAGATGGCATGATTGATCAAACCAAAATGCAAATTTATCCTGTGCAACATGCAGGGAGTGAACGTGAATTAGTCGAGAAATATCAGCTTAATTATCATCGTTTTTACGTGCAAGATTTTCATGCGCCAGTTCCGAATGAAGTTGATCGTTTTGTCAATCTCATGAAAGATTTTCCTAAAAATGAAGTGATTTATTTTCATTGCCGTGCAGGTGTTGGCCGCACCACTACCTTCATGGTGATGTACGACATGATGCGTAATGCAAAACAAGTGTCATTCGATGACATTTTAACAAGACATGCAGCAATAGGCGGTAAAGATATTAATGAGCTGCCAGATGAAGGTAGTTTTAAATATAAAGCAGCAGAAGAAAGACTTGAATTTTTAAAACGATTTTATGAATATTCCCGCTCAAATGATGATAATTTTAAAACGACATGGGCAACATGGGGTGCGAATAATTAAAGACCAGTTTTTCAGAATGTGTCTACGTTAAATAAATTGAAAAGTAACATGGGATGCCTGCGAAGATATTTTTTATATCATAACAACATGATTAAATTCATGTAGATTTTTTCTTAAGAAATAAATTAAGCCTGCTTTAATCTTCCTTTGTTAGATTGGAAAGAAGTCTAATGATTTACAAAAATAATCAAGGAGGATTAGCTTATGTTAAGCCATTCAAAACGTATATATCAATCGCTATTAAATCAAGGCCAAATCAATCAACAAGCAACGAATAATGTTATCTTCAAGAAAACATTTGTGCGTGAATATGTTCGGTTTGGTAATTATGTACGAAGTATGGCGCAAGGCGAGTCTGGTTATTCTAATTCATGGAAAGATTGGTTTATCACAGGTGGAATTTCTTCTGGCGTTGTGATCACTAATGGTATTTTAGGATTATTAACAGGATTAGGTATATTGGCTGCGCCACTAACTGGAGGTTTATCTATTGCAATATCAGTTGTTGGTGTAGTGCTGGGTATCGGATATAACGTCTATCGATATAAGAAAAACCTGCGGGAATCACGCCAAGCAGATAGCTTGATGAAACATGAGAATCTTAAAAGCGAAGGCGAAAAAATTGCTGATCATCTTGCAACAGTGTATGCCAAAGAGTTGGCGACTTGCAGTCAAAAAGAAGCGGCTAGCCTTGCAAAAGCAAGTTGCAATATCGTTACTCAATCATTAAAGAAAGGTACCGTGCAAAAAATTAAAGAATTTTTTTCATTCACGTCACTTAAAAATACTTTTATGCGCTGGCTTGGTATTGCGCCAAAGAAAAATAATATTAGGGAAAAAATTCAGACAGCTTTTATGAATTATCAGTCTTCTATAAATAACAATCCCATTTCTTCGGCTAGTAAAAATTCTCAGCTTTCATTGGAAAAAAACGCATATACAAAAACACTGTCAAATACCAAATTAGGTTCAAGTTCACTATTCGCAATGAAGAATTTATCTTCACCTGTTAACGATAGCGAATTGGAAGAAGAAATTAATCCGTTACGTATCGCTAATCATTAAAAACATCTCTGTTCTTCTGCTATTCGACTCAGCGGGAGAAATTTTTTATAGGAGAGATTTATGAAAAACATACGAGAATTAGAATGGATAGAGTTGCGTAAAATTAAAAAAAATCCTGCTTTGCTTGAGCGAGATTCAATGACCGAATTTAAAAATGTCATTGTTAAGCGCTTCAAAAGAATGAAATCAGAAATGTCGCTTCTCTTGGATGGTAATATATCGAATGCTGATTTGACTGATGCAGTTGGAAGCGAGGTGGTTGTAACAGTTACCACGCTTATCAATTGTGGTGTGGTATTATTAAATGTATTTGGTTTAGTTAGTAGTATTGTTACAGCAGGAATTGCTATTCCTCTTACCTTGTTAGGATTGGCTGGCGTGGTTGGGCTAAATTATTATCGTGGTTTAAAAAAGCAAGCCATGTATGAAAATGCAACGAATTTTTTCGATGATGATAATGCAGATGAGTATTTTCAAAAAATTGCAGAATCACTCGCTGTGTTGTATCGCTATCAATTATCAGTATGTTCACGCGAAGAAGCACGCAAATTTGCTAATGCTTGTTTTACTGCTTTAGCAAAAGAAGTGATGACAAATAAAAAAATTAGTTTAGTGGATTTGGTTCATCCTGATTTATTGCAATCTGTTATTCAACGCTCAGTAAATAATATTCCAAAACTTCCAATACAAATTAATTCCACATCAAGCAAAATATATGATGCACGCATGCTAGCTAAACATCCGGCAATTTATTCGCCTATTAGAAAAATAACAACAAATGATCTACCAAACGTATCAAATAATCGTTTTGCATTTTTTAATTCACAAAATCAGCATCTAGGGTGGGGTTGGCGTTTATTATATAAAATTAAATCAACATTATTTTCATTTTTTAAGCCACGAAAAACCAATGTGGTAAATTTAGATATAAACATGGAAAATAAAAATAAACTTTAATTTGTTTTTTGCTTAGTAATGACGCGTTTTAATTGCAATATATGTTGAATGATCTCAATACAAATGCGAAGTGATAAATTACTTTTTCCGTGAAGGCGTTGCGAAAAATGTATGGGTATTTCTTTTATATTTTTATATCGGCATTTTACGATTAACTCTAAACCAATCTTCCATCCAATAGGATTTATTTTGTTAATATGTTTTAGGTAATCATTTTTGCGGAGAGCAAAAAATCCGGATAAGGGATCTCGTACGGATAAATTCAGTAAAAATCTGGTGAAATGTGCAATGCAATGTGACATCAACATTCTTGCAAAAGAATAAGTTTTATCACTGCTGCCATTTTTAACGTATCGTGAACCGATAACCATATCGATTGTAGAGTCATTTAATGCTGTTAATAATGCAGGAATTTTTTCCACTGGATGACTTAAATCTGCATCCATCACGCATAAAATAGAATATTTTGCTTGGTTAAATCCCTCGATAATAGACAAACTGAGTGATTTTTTTTGATATCGAGTAATTAAATGTAACCAAGCAAATTGCGTTTGTAATGCTTTAATAATTTCTTGCGTCTCGTCATTGCTATTGTCATCAACAATAATGACTTGATATGGAATTGCTAAATTTAATTTAACAATTGCGTTGATGAGAGGCGAGATATTGTTGGCTTCACGATAAGTAGGGATGATGATAGAACAACCGTGATTGGATTTTTCCATGAAGCGATCCTATGTATTTGTCATCCTGAATTCGTGAAGCGCATGAAGGATCTCAAGAATTTTAGCAAGATCCTTCGGCATTTCATGCCTCAGGATGACAAGTGAATTACTTACCAAAATTCTCAGTAACAAAATCCCAATTCACTAATTTCCAAAAATTTTCAACGTAAGTTGCGCGTACATTGCGATAATCAATGTAATAAGCATGTTCCCATACATCGCAAGTTAACAGCGCTGTTTTTCCATCTTTCATTGGTAATCCAGCATTACCAGTATTCATCATTTCTAAATCGCCCTGCGCATTTTTCGCAAGCCATGTCCAGCCTGATCCAAATAAAGTCGTGGCTGATTGAGAAAATAATTTTTTAAATTCATCGAATGAGCCAAATTTTTTGTTGATTGCATCAGCTAATTTTCCAGCAGGTGCACCCGTGCTTTTGGGCGTCATACTATTCCAATAAAAGGTATGATTCCAAACTTGTGCTGCATTATTGAATATACCGCCAGTTGATTTCATGATGATTTCTTCAAGTGTCATGCTTGCAAATTCGGTATCTTTTGTTAGGTTATTTAAATTATTTACATAAGCTTGATGATGCTTTCCATAGTGATATTCAAGCGTTTCTTTAGAAATGTGAGGTTGTAGTGCATCCATTTCGTAAGGTAGTTTTGGTAATTGAAACATTTATTTTTCTCCTGATGATATTTAAATTATTTCGTCATTACGTTTGGTAAGAATCTCAAATCCTGTTTCCGTGACAAGCACGGTATGTTCCCATTGTGCCGATAAACTATGATCTTTGGTGACAACTGTCCAGCCATCTGGCAATAATTTTACATCTCTTCTGCCAGCATTAATCATGGGTTCAATGGTAAAAATCATCCCTGGTTTTAATTCAGCACCAGTGCTCATTTTGCCATAATGCAATACGTTTGGCGGCTCATGAAAAATTTTTCCAATACCATGACCACAATATTCTCTCACCACTGTAAAGCGATTTTTTTCTGCGTGTTCTTGAATAACTGCACCAATATCGCCAAGTCTTGCGCCTGGTTTAACTGCTTTAATTCCCAGATACATACATTCTTGTGTTACGCGAATTAAGCGTTCAGCTAAAATAGATGGGGTGCCAATCACAAACATTTTACTCGTGTCACCATGATATCCATCTTTCAAAACAGTGACATCAATATTGACGATATCGCCATTTTTTAATTTACGATTACCAGGAATGCCATGACAAACTTGATGATTAACTGAGGTGCAAATAGATTTAGGAAACCCATGATAATTGAGCGGTGCTGGGATTGCATTTTGCTGGTTAACAATAAAATCATGGCAAATTGTATTGAGTTCATCGGTGGTAATTCCCTCTTGCACATGAGGTCCAATCATCTCAAGAACGTCTGCTGCAAGACGGCCTACTATGCGCATTTTCTCGATATCTTCTTTCGTTTTAATAATAATTTCTGACATTTAATTACCTTATTTTTAAGTCATTCGCTTTATTGCTGGAGTGAACGTTCTATGGTATAAAGGCGTGCTTTATTAAGCAATATTAACTTAAATCGCACGCTCATTATCACTTTTTTCTGGGTGCTTCTTCTTGATTTTAAAGGAAAAGTTGGAGAAAAGACTGAGCGGAGGCATAACCCAATAGAGGAAAAAGCATGTCAATTACTATTCAAGATTTATTGAAAGCAGGTGTACATTTCGGTCACCAAACTCGTTACTGGAACCCAAAAATGGGCTCATATATTTATGGCTCCCGTAACAAAATTCATATTATTGATCTCGGTAAAACCCTTCCCTTATTTCAAGATGCGCTGAATTTTATCGGCGGCATCGCAGCGAAAAAAGGCAAAATTTTATTTGTCGGCACCAAATATGCAGCGCAAGATCTCATTCAGCAAGAAGCTGAACGTTGCAAAATGCCGTATGTTAATCGCCGTTGGTTAGGCGGTATGTTGACGAACTACAAAACGATTCGTCAATCCATTAAGCGTTTAAAAGAATTAGAAGCAATGTTTGATTCCGGCAAATTTGGTCGTTTAACGAAGAAAGAAATTCTTGGTCTTGAACGCGAAAAAGCTAAATTATTAATTAGCTTGGGCGGTATAAAAAACATGGGCGGCATTCCAGATGCTTTATTTGTGATTGATGTTGGCCATGAAAAAATTGCTGTTCGCGAAGCGAATCGTTTAGGTATCCCAGTGATTGGTGTAGTTGATTCTAACAACGATCCGGATGGTATTTCCTATATCATTCCAGGTAATGATGACTCTACTCGTGCTATTCGTTACTACACATCTAGTGTTGCTGATGCGATTACCGAAGCGCGTGCTAGTGTATTAGATAATGTTGAAAGCGATGATTTTGTCGAAGTTAAAGAGCAATCAGCAGATATTCAAGAGGCTGATAAAGATAATAAAGATAATATAGATAATACAGACGAAAACGAAACAGATAAGTAAAGACAAAGTAATTTCTGCTCTTTTTAAGCGGAAACAACGAGGTGAGTAATGTCAAATATTATTTCTGCAACATTAGTCAAAGAATTACGCGAGCGTACCGGTGCTGGCATGATGGAGTGCAAAAAAGCACTTGAAGTCAGTGGCGGTAATATTGAGCTTGCTATTGAAGAATTACGTAAATCAGGTCGGGCAAAAGCAGATAAAAAAGCAGGTCGAGTAGCTGCTGAAGGTGCAATTGTTGTTGCTGATAATGGTAAACAAGCAGTGATGGTAGAAATAAATAGTGAAACTGATTTTGTGGCGCGTGATGTAAACTTTACTGCATTTGCAAAAGCGGTGGCGGATACTGCTTTAAATGCAAGCGTTACCGATATCAATGCACTGGCAGCGTTAACATTACAAGGTTCAACACAAACAGTAGAAGAAGCGCGACAAGGATTAATTACAAAAGTTGGCGAAAATGTGCAACTTCGCCGAATGGTAAAAAGCAATCCTTCTGCAGCCACCGTTGGTACGTACTTACATGGCAATCGTATTGGTGTCATGGTTGAATTAGATGTTGATAACAAAGAATTGGCGCGCGATATTGCTATGCATATTGCTGCGAGCCGACCAATTGTCATTTTACCAAGCGAAGTGTCAGAAGAAGTGGTGGCAAAAGAAAAAGAAATTTATATGGCGCAAGCAGCAACCAGTGGCAAGCCGCAAGATATTATCGAGAAAATGGTAGCTGGTCGTCTCAAGAAATTTCTTGATGAAGTCAGTCTGGTTGGTCAGCCATTTGTAAAAGATCCAGATGTGACTGTTGGTGGTTTGCTTAGTAAAAATCGTGCAAAAGTATTGGCATTCCATCGTTATGAGGTAGGTGAAGGCATTGAAAAAGTCGTTGAAGATTTTAAAGATGCCGTGATGTCCCAAGTGCAAGGTAGCTAGTCACATCAAATAAAGTTGGTGAGAATTATGGATAATACATCTACAAAACCGATTTATCGTCGCATATTGCTTAAATTAAGTGGTGAAGCATTATTAGGCGATCACATGTTTGGAATTGATGCAGGAAAGCTGACGCGTATTGCTCAGGAAATAGCGATTGTTGTTAAACTAGGCGTGCAAGTTGCATTAGTGATTGGTGGTGGTAATTTAATTCGTGGTGCTGATTTTTCTGCAGCAGGCATTGATCGAGTTGCTGCAGATCAAATGGGCATGTTAGCAACGATCATTAATGGCCTTGCTTTGCGTGATGCTTTTGAAAATCAACATATTCCTGTCACATTGATGTCTGCTTTTGGCGTGCCGGGTATTACTGATCAATATGATCGATCAAAAGCAAAAGAAAAATTGCAAAATGGTCATGTTGTGATTTTTTCTGCTGGTACCGGTAATCCCTTAGTTACTACCGATTCAGCCGCTGCATTACGTGGTATTGAAATTGGTGCTGATATCGTTTTGAAAGCAACCAAGGTAGAAGGGGTTTTTAATGAAGATCCAATTAAAAATCCGGAAGCGCAACGTTTCTTCACCTTGAACTATGATGATGTGATCAGTCAACGCTTAGGTGTGATGGATTTAACTGCCATCTTGCTTTGTCAAGATCACGATTTGCCTTTGCGCGTGTTTAATATGAATAAGACTGGCGCATTAAAACGAATCATGTTGGGTGAAGATATAGGTACACTTATACAAAGTAGAGATTAGCTTATGCATAAAATCATTAAAGATGCAGAAGCACGCATGCGTAAAAGTATTGATGCATTTAAAACAGAAATTACTAAATTACGTACTGGTCGTGCCAATCCAAGTATATTAGATCATGTTCGTGTTGATTATTACGGTTCAGAAATGCCAATTAATCAGGTTGCCAATATCACGACAACCGATGCCCGTACACTTACCATCACGCCTTGGGAAAAGAGTATGGTGAAAGTGATTGAGAAAGCAATTTTGAATTCAGATTTAGGTTTGAATCCAGCGACAACCGGTGATGTTATTCGTGTTCCTATGCCTGCATTAAACGAAGAAAGAAGAAGAGAATTAATTAAGGTATTACGTAATGAAGCGGAAGCTGCGCGCGTGAGCATTCGTAATGTGCGTCGTGATGCAAATGCTGAATTAAAAGAACTATTGAAGAGTAAACAAATTACCGAAGATGAAGAACGTCGTATGACTGATGATGTGCAGAAAATAACAGATAAATTTGTTACTGAAGTTGATCAGTTAACAACGACAAAAGAAACGGACTTAATGGCTGTTTGAGGTAATATGACGCAAACCAATTTGCCAAAACACATTGCCATCGTGATGGATGGCAATGGTCGTTGGGCTAAAAAACGGTTTATGCCACGGATTGCAGGACATCGCTCAGGTGTTGAAGCTGTGCGGCAAGTAGTGAAAAACTGTGTTAAAAAAAATATTAAAGTACTGAGTCTATTTGCATTCAGCAGTGAAAATTGGCGTCGTCCAGTGCAAGAAGTTGGTTTTCTAATGGATTTGTTGCTGACTGGGCTGCAACGTGAAGTGGATATGCTGCATAAAAATAATGTTCAATTACGTTTTATTGGCGATCGAGCCCGCTTTAATGAAAAACTCCGTCAACGAATTCTCGATGTTGAAACCCTTACAAAAAATAATACTGGGATGGTATTAATCGTTGCGGCAGATTATGGCGGTCAATGGGATATTTGTCAGGCGGTTCAGAAACTAGCGCGCGAAATCGGCGATAATCAATTGAAAAGCGAAGACATCACACCAGAAAAAATTGCTGATTATTTATCTTTTGCTGACTTACCCGATCCTGACCTTTTTATTCGTACTAGCGGGGAGTTGCGTATCAGTAACTTCATGTTATGGCAACTTGCTTACGCTGAATTATATTTTACTGACACACTTTGGCCAGACTTTGATGAAGCAGAATTAGATAAAGCAATTGCTCATTATGCGCGTCGTGAACGTCGGTTTGGATTTAGTAGTGAGCAATTATAGGAAGTATCAACATGCTCAAGCAACGAGTCATTACCGCCGCTATTCTTATCCTCATTACATTAGCGGTTTTATTTTATCTTCCACCACCTGCATTTTGTGTTTTAACAGCATTTATTACGTTGGCTGCAGCATGGGAATGGACAAATCTTGCTGAAGTTCATTCGACGAGTGCACGTTTATTTTATTTAGCTATTATTATTTTTCTTTTATTTGGATTTTTATTTATTCCAGTGCCATTAGTACTAGCAGCAGCATTTCTTTGGTGGGTGACCGCACTCTTATTAATTTTATTTTATCCGCATGTAAGTGATTATTGGGGAAAGGGAGTAATTGCACGTAGTTTGATGGGTATATTTGTATTAGTGCCATGCTGGGTGGCATTAAATTACATTCGCAATGTCGGTAATGGCATCTATGTTTTATTTTATTTATTTATTCTTATTTGGGGCGCTGATACGGTTGCCTATTTTGTTGGAAAAAAATGGGGAAAAACAAAGCTTGCGCCTGTGGTAAGTCCGGGAAAAAGTTGGCAAGGGGCGATAGGTGCAATTTTATTTTCAGCTTTGATAGCAGTTATTTTTAATCTGTTAGGTGATGTACCAAGCGAAATAAAAATCCCAATTATTTTTTTATCGATCATGACAGTTATTTTTTCAATTATTGGTGATTTATTCGAAAGTATGTTGAAACGTAAAATTAACCTCAAAGATTCAGGTCGATTATTGCCTGGACATGGTGGTCTATTAGATAGAATTGATAGTTTGACAGCGGCAAGCCCAATATTTGCGCTTGGTTTATCCATGATCATGGTGTTGCATTGATGACTGTTGTTTTTAAGAAAAAAAATCCAGATAATTGGCGGGCTATATATTATGTCATCCCCGCGAAATCGGGGACCTCTATCTCGACCAAAAGATCTCCACTTTCGTGGAGATGACGAAGGTTGCGTCGAGTGACGAAGGTTGCGTCGAGTGACAGAAGAAAAAACGGAATGGAAATAAAAATTAACTAAGTTTGGCAGATAAAAACTCAATGAAAAAACTTGCATGTATCTTATTGTTATTATCGCAACTAACTGTTGCTGCATGGGCAGAAACATTTGTTGTTCAGAACATAGAAATCGAAGGATTGCAACGCATTTCACCTGCAACAGTGAAAAGTTATTTGCCTATCAAGCGCGGGGAGGTTTTCAACGCTCCTAAATCTGCAGCCGTTCTGCGTTCATTATATAAAACAGGTTTTTTTGATCAAATTTATATTTCCAAACAGAATGGCACGTTGATCATTCATGTTAAAGAAAGACCGACAATCGGCCAATTAAAAATTAGTGGCAATTCCATTATTCCGACTGACAAACTGACCACTGTAATGAAGTCGCTTGATATTGCTGAAGGCCGAGTTTATAACGCAGAAATTCTCGAAAAAATTAAACAAAGTTTATTAAATCAGTATTACATGTTAGGTCGATACAATGCGCGTGTTGATATTGATGCGACACCGATGTCACGTAATCGTATTTCGTTGAAAATTACAATTTCTGAAGGGTTAGTCGCAAAAGTTCGTCGTATCACGATTATTGGTAATCACGTATTCGATGAAAGTAAATTAACAAAGCAATTAGATGTCACCACATCAGGATTATTTACTTTTATCACTCAGTCAGATCGTTATTCAGAAGAAAAATTAGAAACAAGTCTCGATAAATTACGCAGTTTTTATATGGATCATGGTTATTTGCGTTTTGAAATTAAATCAGCACAAGCGCAAGTGACACCAGATAGAAAGTCAGTATACATCACTGTTGTCGTGAATGAAGGCAAGCCATATACGGTAAAGAAATATGAAATAGTCGGTAAAATAATTTTACCTAAAAAAGAGATTGAAGATCATATCAATATTCAATCAGGTGAAACTTTTAATCGTCAAAAAATTATTGATGCTGAAAAAGAAATTAATAAATTATACGGTGAAAAAGGCTATATTTTTGCAATGATTTCGTTGCGTCCACAAGTGAACGATAAAACGCATGAAGTTATTTTAGTATTTGATATTAAGCCTGGTAAACGCGCTTATGTGCGGCACATTACTTTCTCAGATAATAATCGTACGAATGATATTGTCTTTCGCCGTGAAATGCAGCAATGGGAAGCAGCTCCTGTGTCAACCACTAAACTGGAAGATTCAAAACAACGTTTAAGCTTGTTGCCATTTATTCGCAATGTGGATATGTCAGTCAAACCGGTGCCAGAAAAAGATGATCAAGTTGATGTTAATTATAAAGTGACTGAAGATAACTCCGCTCAAGCAACATTTAAAGTAGGTATTGATCAACGGTATGGGATGATTTGGGGTGCTGGTCTAAATCAGAAAAACTTTTTTGGTACAGGTAATACATTAGGATTAAATTTCCAACATAGTCGTTATGAGCAGTTTTATACATTAGATTACACCGATCCGTTTTATACAATAGATGGTATTAGCCGCACACTTAGTTTATCTATTTCAAAAGTAAATCCGCGCGCTATCGCAAATTTGAATAATAATTACACCATGAATGAATATGGCGCTGGTGTGTTATATGGCATTCCAATTGGCCAAGAAAGTGGTGTGATTAATCGTGTGCAAGCGGGTGTTGCTTATCAAAATTCGCTTGTTTATCTTTCGGAATCATTATCTAAAGTTTCAAAACAAGTCATGTCATTTGTGAATGATCATGGACGTCATTTCCAAGAAGCAGACTTCAAAATAGGTTATTCACGAGATAGTCGTGATAAAGCAATTTTCCCAACCAGAGGTGTGTTGCAATCTTTATATTTTGATGCTTTCGTGCCAGTTTCAAGCAGCTCTGTTAGCTTTTATATGACCAATTATCATGCGCTATGGTATCAGCCTTTAACACCAGATTATATCATGTTAAGTCGTGCTGATCTTGGTTATGCCAATGGTTTCCATGGCATCCATAATTACCCGTTCTTTAAAAATTATTATGCGGGTGGTATCGATACGGTACGTGGTTATCAAGCTTTCAATTTAGGTCCGCGTGATTCTAACTACCAAGCATTTGGTGGTAATATGCTTGCGGATGCAAGTGTTGGTTTAATTTTCCCAAATTATCTTTCCGATAGTTTGCGAACTTCAGCCTTTTTTGATGCGGGTAACGTTTATACTTCATTGAATAATAGAGGTTTTGGCGGTCAAAGTACAAATTCTGGACCGATTCGTTATTCGGTGGGTATTGAAGCAGATTGGTTAACCCCATTAGGCCCAATTAAGTTAAGCTTGGCTCAACCAATAGCCACAAGACCGCATGATAAACGAGATTCAGTCCAGTTTGCATTGGGTGCAAATTTCTAAGAAACATGGCATCATGCGCAAGTTTGTGGTATGAAAATAGGCTAGTTATTGCTTGGATTGATTTTTTAAGGAATGGCGTTTTTAATTTTTATTGGAGATGAACATGAAAATTGTGAAAAAATTTGGAATATTAGTAGGCGTTCTTTTGGCATCTGCTGGAATTAGCGTGTGTCAAGCAGCTGATGCAGCAACAGCACCACTTAAAGTAGCTGTTGTGAATGTACAGCAAGTATTACAGCAGTCACCACGTGTTGCTGCATTAAGTAAAAAGCTGGAAGGTCAGTTTAAAGATCGTCAAGCAAAAATTAATGATGAGCAAAAAGCGTTACAAGATGAATTAGATAAATTTAAAAAAGAATCACCAACGATGAGCCAGAAAGATAGAGATGTAATGCAAAAGAAAATCTCTGGTGAAAGATCAGAATTGGTGAAACAAGTTGTTGCTTATCAACAAGATTTGCAAAAAGAACAAAATAAAATTATGCAAGGAATCTTGGGTGATTTAAATGGTATTGTGTCAACCATCGCTAAAACACAATCTTATGCATTAGTGCTGGATTCACAAGCGGTTATTTATGCTATCGATGGCAATGATATTACAAAAGATGTTGCTAAGCAGTTTAATAACAAAAGTTAATCATTAAAAAATATTAAAATCTCCCCCGTTATGGGGGAGATTTGTTTTTGGATAATGAATTCATTACTACTAGACCCCTAGATCCC
>CAZKUQ010000024.1:0-2496 GCA_964555965.1 uncultured Coxiellaceae bacterium | reverse complement strand
AAAAACAGTGGGGATGACAAAAACAGTGGGGATGACAAAAACGGCTTCATTTTCTTCGTCATTCCCACGAAAGTGGGAATCTCTGGAATAAAAAGAGAAATAAACATGCTTCATTTTTTTCGTCATTCCCACAAAAGTAGGAATCTCTGGAATAAAAAGAGAAATAACTAAGTATGACTAAATTTACTTTAGCAGAACTAACAGAAGGATTAGCGGTCACTATTCAAGGAGATCCGAATTGTGTTATCACGGGAATTGCACCGATTCAAGGTTCTCAGTTAGGGCATATTTCATTCCTAAATAATGCTCTTTATCGGAAATACTTATCTAGTACTAAAGCATCTGCCGTGATTCTCTCAGCTGAAGACGCAGTTAATTGTCCAGTTAACGCTGTGATTAGTGCAAATCCATATTACACTTACGCAAAAATCGCCGAATATTTTGTTATTAATACATCTTCTGAGATAGGAATTCATCCATCAGCAGTTATTGCTGAAGATAGTGAGATCCATTCAGCGGCAGTTATTGGCGCAAATAGTGTGATTGGGAAACGAGTAAAAATTGGTCCTTATGTAAAAATTGGCTCAGGTTGTGTTATCGGGGATGATACTGAAATTGGTGATTATTCTGAATTAGATGCCAATGTCAGCGTATATCACAGCATTAAAATTGGAAAACGTGTTCGTTTGGCAAGTGGCGCGGTGATTGGCGCTGATGGATTTGGATTTGCAAATGAAAAAGGTGTGTGGTGCAAAGTACCTCAATTAGGCAGTGTACATATCGGTGATGATGTCGACATTGGTGCTAACACTACCATTGATCGTGGCGCTATTGAAAATACCATTATTGAAAATGGTGTGAAGCTCGATAATCTTATTCAAATTGGTCACAATGTTAAAATTGGTGAAAATACGATTATTGCTGGTTGTGTCGGGATTGCTGGCAGTGCAGTGATTGGAAAAAATTGTATGATTGGTGGAAGATCAGCTATTTCTGGGCACGTTATGATTGCTGATAATGTTATTTGTACGGGAGGAACTGGTGTTTCTAAATCCATTCCTGAAGCAGGAATTTACTCATCGGGCGTTGTTGGTGCTGTTCCCAATCACGAATTTCGCAAAAATAATGCGCGTTTTTATCGTCTCGAAAGTTTAATGGAAAGAGTGAAAGCATTGGAATTAGCTTTACGAGAAATTGCAGAGAGAAAAGATACATGAAATATGCCATGGATATTCACGAAATTTTAAAATGTTTACCGCATCGCTATCCATTATTATTAATTGATCGTGTCTTGGAAATTGATTTAGGCAAATCAATTGTTGCATTAAAAAATATTACGATGAATGAAGCATTTTTTTCTGGGCATTTCCCGAATCGACCAGTCATGCCTGGTGTATTAATTCTCGAAGCAATGGCGCAAGCGGGTGCGGTGTTAGCCTATAAGACAATGAATACAACGCCTGATGATGGAACACTGTTTTATTTTGCTGGTATCGACAATGTTCGTTTTCGTCGAATTGTAGAGCCAGGTGATCAAATGCGTATGGAAGTAAAAGTGTTACGAGCAAAACGCGATGTTTGGAAGCTCGAGGGCGCAGCTTATGTTGGTGATGAGCTAGTGTGTTCGGGTGAATTCATGAGTGCGCGTAAATAAAGCTGAGACTTCTGAGATGAGGTGTAGTGTGATAGATAAGACCGCCGTTATTGATCCTTCTGCGAAAATCGCAAAAAACGTGGTAATTGGACCATATTCAGTGATTGGGCCAGATGTTGAAATAGGTGAAGGTACATGGATTGGTCCTCATGTGGTGATTACAGGGCCAACACGGATTGGTCGCGACAATAAAATTTTTCAATTTTCCTCTATTGGTGAAATGCCACAAGATTTAAAATATTGTGGCGAAAAAACTTGGCTTGAAATTGGTGATCGCAATCAAATTCGAGAATTTTGTACGTTTAATCGAGGAACAGTACAAGATAAATCTTACACACGTATTGGTAACGATAATTTATTTATGGCGTATGTACACATCGCCCATGATTGTGAAATAGGCAATCATACTATTTTTGCAAATAATGCTTCACTTGCAGGTCATGTTCAAGTCGAAGATTATGCTATTTTGAGCGGTTTCTCTGGAGTTTTTCAATTTTGTCGTGTGGGCGCTTATAGTTTTGCTGCTACTAATTCAGTGATTATCAAAGATGTGCCGCCATTCGTAAAAGTTTCTGGGTATTATGCAAAACCATTTGGGTTAAATACAGTAGGATTGCAACGTCATGGTGTGTCTAAAGAAGCGCTTTCTGAATTGCGCCGTGCTTATAAAATTATTTATCGCAATGGTTTAACGATGGCAAAAGCAATTGAAGAGCTGCAAGAAATGCAGTCTATTGAAGTGAAACGCTTGATTAAATTTATCGAAACTTCTGCAGCAGGAATTGTACGATAGAGTTCTTTCGAAACCAAGTATTTTGCTTTAGTTCGAGGCGCATTGGTTT
>CAZKUQ010000023.1:0-19081 GCA_964555965.1 uncultured Coxiellaceae bacterium | reverse complement strand
AATTCTTTTATTTCATAATGTTATTCATGGCTTAGGTAATACTGACGTTAAATACTACGAATTGTTTTCTAAAAGAAATTAAATGTGTCAGATATTTTATTACTAATGCGAATCTCGGTTAAGCAGCCAATTCAAGCATTGACTACTTACTAGGCAAATGTTAATTTGACTCGAATATTTTTAGTGCGAAATAAAAAATTATGGGGTTAAATTATGCAATCTTTTGATACTACTAGAAATGTTCCTAGCCTTTTAAAAGAAATTTTCTCGCATTTATCATTACATGAAGTTTTACAATTACGTCTTGTAGATAAAAAATTTCGTGACAATATAAGCGGGCCTATTGCTAATCTATTTTGGGAACAAAAATTAAAAATTCATTTTCCTTATCTCTACAAACGCTTAGCCAAAAAACAAAATATTGTGTGGTATCGCCGCTTTCTCAAAGCAGCCGTATCAGAATATCCGGATATGGATAATCGTGAAAAATATATTATAACTTTGTTTAAAGAGGGAGATTTTGAAAATATCAAAAAATTAGATATTCGTGCCAAAGATTTACATAAAATTAAAGACAGAAATGGTCACGACCTTTGGTATTGGATAAAGAAGGCGCCTAATAGAACTCAAATTAGAAATTGGATTTATCAAAGGTTAGATGCAAAGTGTAAAAGCTGGTCAGTTATTCTTAATAATTATGGCGATGATTGGGATTATCCTGATCCCGATTTATATGAACGTAATCGAGAATTGTTTCAAGAAAACATTGATGAAGATAATTTAATCCCAAGCATGCATCGCTTCATTCTTTGCCCTCAACCTGTATCGTCAATCAGTGATTTAAATCAAAATCATGATATTAATTCAGTCTATAACGGTCTAACTCCTATAGCCCAAGCGGCTAAGGAAGGGTTAATTGATATTGTAAAATTTCTGATAAGTAAAGGATGTTCTTTAACGCAAATAGATGGGAATCACATTTTACATTTTGCTGCTCAAAATGGTCACTGGCGCTTTATTGAAAAATTTGCTAATAAAGAAAATTTCAAGGTACATAATAGTAAAGATGAAACCCCTCTTTTTCTTGCAGCTCAAAATGGTCATAGAAAAGTGGTACAGGTATTATTTCAGTTAGCTGACAAGCATCCATTAACTAACAAAACAGGTTTTCACCATCGCAACTTATGTGTTTCAATTGAAAAAGGTTTTATAAATATCGTTAAACTCTTTCTTAAAGAAGATTTAAATGATTTTGCGCGTTCATTAGCTATCGAAACTTCGATTTCAAATAAAAGACCTAACATTTTAAAATTATTATTAAGTGATGAAAGAAATCTAAATTTAATTTATCGAAATCTTAAGGCAAGCGACCACCTGGATGTTTTTAGTAAAGATACGTGGTTAATGTTAGCAATTAAAAAAGGAAGTGTTGGTTGCGCTAATGCATTAATGCCAGTAACACTTAACCTTAACCATAAAAACGATCAGGGCAAAACAGCGCTGCATTTAGCATTTGATAAAGAAAATATTGAAGTTGTAAAACTTTTATTAAGCGATACAAGAATTGATGTCACGATACTAAATGAAAAACAAGAAACACCATTACAGCGTGCAATTGCAATTCAAAATCTGGAATTAATCGATTCACTTATTCAAAAAATATCTAGTCTACCCGAATCACAAGCAATTTTTAAAGCTGCATTACTACAAGCTCAATCATTGCCGAAAAATTCAGAGCGTGAGTTGATTATAAAAAAAATTCAGTTCGCATTTTTAGATAATTTTATTTGTTTTCGAACTCGCTTTGGCTTATTCCAGTCGCAAGTCACTACAACGGAAGTAGAAGCTGCACAAGCATTAAAACAAGTAGCAGCAGGAGAAGCTAAAAAATCTAGCTTAAAAAGACATCAAGAAACGATAAAAACTTCGACCGACTTAAATTCTTTATATCGAACTTTAAAAAAATAAGAGGATTTGAATGTGAGAATTCCAACGTGGGATTATTTTTTCTTAAATGAAATACTAGTGATGTCATCTGCTAACTTCTCAACTACTTTTTCTTTCTTAGCATATTGACGACCATTTTTAGCTGAAATAGGAGAAACTGATGTATCAGTTTTTTCTATTCTATTATTGGCAGGGAGAACACCTGATAACTGCGCATCAGTACTCACGAACGAAATTTGGCGCCGATCCAATAACGATGATTTGTTTTCTTCAATTTGATTAGCTTGTTTATTTAATTGTTTCTCTACTTCTTTTGTATTAATCACTGGTTCATCTTTTTTTGATTTAAAATAGCCAAGCACTAATCCAAATACACCTGATAATCCTTTGATAATACTTAATCCCGCGCCAACTGATCCATCACTCACATCAACTGGTATATGGTGCGCTGTTGGTAATAACGCTGGATTACTCGCAAGAAAACTAGTTTCACCTGTTGCATAACCCGCAATGTTGGTTGTGTAGGTAACATGTTCATGTTGTCCGTGTAGCACTTTATGTGAAGAAGATTTATCTATTGCTTGTTCAGGCAATTCAGTCAATGGCACTTCTTTTAGTTTTTTATCACGACGAATTTTTTGCGTCACCATCGCTGCCAATCCTGTCGCAATACTAACAACACCTGTCGCTAATGCCGACATACCATCACCTAAGCCTGCTAGAAATGGCCCAACATATGGTAAGGCTGTCAGAAAACTTCCGGCAATGGCAAACCCTGCAAAAGTTGATAAATCTTCTGCATCTTTACGCATTTCAAATTCATCAATTTTAATTTGACGTTTCTCGCGTATTTTATTTTTCATGGCAATCGCACCTGCACCAATCAAGCCGCCAACCAGTGCGCCAATCGCGGCACCAATAAAATTTCCAGGGCCTGGAATCACACTACCAATCGCCGTTCCAATCACGGCTCCAACAATTGAACCTGTTGCCCCAGCTGATAATGTGTTTGGACGTGGCTTCAACGTTTCAAAGCGCTTGCCAAGTTTAATCACTCCTTTTGCAACACCTAATCCAACCAATCCGCCAACAATCGCACCACCAACTAATCCGATCACATTTCCCACGATTGGAATCACAGAACCTAAATAAAATCCTGTTAATGCACCAAACGCCAATGCACCTACTGTCGCACTTGATAAAGCAATACGTTTTTCTGCAAGTGATTCAGGACTATTATCTTTATCAGTAAATTTCGCGATTTTTTTGGTGAGATAAGGTACCACTACACTGCCAATTTTTCCTGCCACCAATCCACCAAGTATACCACCGATGAATCCACCAACTGCTGTCCCAACACCCGGAAAAATAGCTGTCCCAATGATTGCACCTATCCATACACCGCCCATAATACCGGCTGGAGCAAATAAATTAATACCTAAATTTTTGCTCTCATGTGCAAGTATTTTAGAATGCGGTAACACTTCTGGCGTGGATGAAAATAATTCTGCATATGGATGATGAGAAGAAAATTTTTCTGATAATTGTTGAGCAAAATCTTCTAACTTTTCGGTTTTTTTCTGCAAACCTAATTTGCGCAAATGTGACAAATTCGTGACAAGATCATCAATATATATTTTTAATTGTTTTGCAACTATATCCGGCGAATCTGCAATTTTACCCTCTTCTAATTTCAATAAATAGTTAGCAAACTTGCCAAATGTAAACTCGTGAAATTGGCGCATTTCAATATCATCAGGATGTTTTTCCATATATTGATTTATCACATTCGCAACCGCATCATGATAACGAAATAAAAATTTATTTTTCATTTGCAAAATATGTTCAATTGATTTCTGATTAATTTCAGTGATCAATTGATATTTTTTTCTTTCAATTGTTTTAGTTTCTGGTTCAATTCCTTCAATTAACTTAGCATAACTCGCATCCCACCAATCTTTGGCAGGCATATATCTTTGCTCTTTTAATCGATAAAAAATCTTACCCGCTTCAATATTATTTTTTCTTTTTAATATATTTTTTTCTTCGAAACCACTATTGTCATGATGTAATAAATATAATGCAAAACAAAATTCGCGCTGCGCATTTAAATGAGGATGATAAAAAGGCCCAATGGCCAATTGAAATGACTCATCAATTTTACGTTGAATTTCTTTTTGTTTATTCGCATCTTTGATTTGAACTAATCTTTCTTTTGCAAAATGCACTGCCATATATTTAACGATTGGGAAATAAATTAATACTTTTTGCTGTTCTTTATCAACACCAAGTGCTTGTAATAATTCAAGTGAACAGTTATTTAACCAATTATCATCGATGGATATTTTTTCAACATTCTTCATCAATTCGTCAGATTTTTTCTGGCATTTTGCAATTAAATCCCGCACCAAATCGGCTTCCAATAAGCAAAAATATGGTGTCTTTTTTTCCATATCCTTTGATGGCAGATCAGCTCGAACCTGTCCCATATGTTCCTCGATTTCTTATATTAAACAATAAGTTAAATATATGATGATTTATTATTTCTCTTTTAAGTATATTAAAAAAAAATAAAATTACCTCTGATCATCATAAAAAAACACATATAATTAGCTGAGAAATAAATTATTTTTTTGCTAAATAATCATTAATTTTTGTGAAGAAAATACATGAAAAAAATCCTTTTCTTATTATTTGCAGCTATTTATTTTAATCACTCATATGCTGCTCCCAACATCCGTTTTTATCAAAAATATTATGAAATAAATGGTAATTCTGCCGAACAATTACGTGCAGAAATGACTGCAAAAGGGCCTCGCGATAATGGTCGTCCCTCTGATGCTTATACTGCTTGGTATATTAAATGGAATTATTCTTATCTTAATGATCAACAAAGTTGCCGCATTAAACAAGCAACTATTTCTGCAGAGATTACATCAACGTTGCCTAAATGGACGGACTATGAAAAAGCCAGCCCTCAATTACAAAAACAATGGGATGAGTATTTAACAAAATTAATTGCGCATGAACAAGGACATGCACTACATGGACAAAATGCTGCGTATGAAATCGAAAGTATTATTAATGAATTACCAACTATGTCTGATTGCCAAACGTTGAGCTCGCTCGCGAATGAAAAAGCACAAGCGGTTATCGCTAAATATAACGCCGAAGATTTGCAGTATGATGCTGAAACAAATCATGGCGCATCACAAGGCGTGGTGTTTCCTTGATTAGACTTTTTCCAAACATCCAAATACAAAACAAACATCACGCTTTTCTTGAGATTTTTGGTGTATCTAAGTACGCTTCTTCTTTAGAAGATTTATTTTGGTTAAATAACAGTCGTTGTTTTTGCTGAATTTTTGCATTCTGTGCGTTAAAAATTTTTTCGTTATGATTTTCTAACGTTTCCTCAATTTTGATCGGGACTTCAAATTTAATTTGCGAATATCGACCGTATAATGAAGCCGTTTGTTCGCTCATAAAACACCAACTAGCTGGATAGAAAGCATATACGTTGAATGATTTTTTGTCTTCTGTTATCTCTAACTCCATAATACCTGACATATTATTGCCATATTGTGTCTTATTATTTTGTATTTTTTTTGCTTGATCTAAATCTGTATAAATACCGTTCATGGAGAAAGTAAATTTTTTATCTAAAATATAATTACTAATCTCAAGAATATCATTCTGACTAACAGCGTTATTTTTGTTAAAATTATCTCTTTCTATCATCGCAAACACAAATTGACGGGGCATAATTATCTCCTCATTTTTCAGTCATTATAATGTGCGTTAATCTAATTGCAAAAATATTTTTATTGTGCAAAAAATAGTGATATAAATTGTTTGTTAGGTTTTCTTACAAAACATGTTATCTTAAAATGCAATGTCGGTTAAGAAGCTTTGTCATGCCAGCGAAAACTGGCATCTATTATTAGTTAAATTCGGCATTTTTTAGATCTCTGGATGCCACCTCGCGCAAAAAAACGCGTGGCTAGCATGACAACATTCTTGCTTAACTAAAAACCCGCGTTTAAAAGAAAATAATAATGAGGTAGTGCCATGCCAATGATTTTAGCTATCGGTATATATCAAGATACACTCTCGGAAGGGCCAGATCGTTTTAAAAAAATTAATTCCGCACCGCAAGAAAACGCTAATTCTTTTTTCAAAGCAAATTTGTTAGCGAAATTAGAAAAATCAATGATTGAATTAGACATGCCGCTTGATACCCACGGTTATGAATTAAAAGTAGATAACGAATATCATTATGTGCTGCAAGCTGCAAATAATGTTGTATTTGCGTTTGTATCACGCGCCAAGCTTGATAACACTGAAGCAAAATATTTATTTAAAAATATTAATCATATTCATGTTAGTCCAACACTCGTAAAAATGACATTGGATGACATTATTGCCAATCCACTCGGATTTACTGGTCATGAAATTAATCTTGGTAAAATTCAAAGTGATGTGGATGAAACAAAAATCATCATGAGGAAAAATGTTGACGAATTATTAGGTCGCGGTGACACATTAGAAAGTTTGGAAAAAAAATCAGTCGATCTTGCTGAAAAGAGCAAAAAATTTCGAGAAGACGCAGAAAACTTAAATCGTTGTCGATGTTAATCTTTTTTTGCCGTTCTCGTAAGCGTTAGTAACATAAACAATATCAGCGAACCTGCGCCTAAACCCGTGTAAACAGCAGCCAGCGGTACTTGCGTGTTTTCATGCAACCTAACAATAAATGCGCTTGTGAATGCCGAACCAAGAATTTGCAAAAATCCATACATACCACCTGCTGCACCAGCGATATAGCCAAATGATTCAAATGCACTTGCCATTGCGTTTGAAAAAACTAATCCTGCTGCGATGCAATAAAAAAGGACTGGTACAATCACGACAAATGTATTTAGAAATCCCATTTCAGCAAACATTAGCATCAATAAACCGCTGCCAAACATCATTAGCAATCCTATTAATAACATTTTGTTGGCGCCTTTTTTTACTACTAATTTTGCATTGATATATTGTCCTGCAAAAACGCCTATTGCTAAACCCAATGATAACCAACCAAATTCTACAGCAGATAAGCCAATCACATTTTGCATTAAAAATGGTGCAGCTGTGTAGTAAGCAATAAATCCTGAAAATGCCATACTTGAAATGAATGTGTAGCCAACAAAATGCGGTGAACTAAGGATTGTCATATAATTTCGCATCACAATTTTTGCGCGTGTTGCTGTGACATCTAGTTTAAAATGTGTTTCTGGCAGCATGATCGCAAGTGCAAACAAAATAGTAGATATCACAAATGCAGCAAAAATAAAATTTTCCCGCCAGCCTGAATATTCTTGAATATAGCCGCCAAAAATCGGCGCGATAGCAAAAGCAACTGTATAAAACATACCTGCATAAGAACCAGCTTGTGACATTTTGCGGCCAGAAAAACTATCACGCAGTACTGCACGAAATAGTGCATTGCATACGCCTGCACCAGATCCTTGAATTAACCGAGCTAATAAAATAAATGCGAGGGAATTAGCTAAAGCACAAAGAATACTACCTGCCACTGTGATTGAAAGGCCAATTAATATGATTGGTCGACGACCATAACGATCTGACAATGGCCCATAAATAAGCTGTGATACAGCAGCGCCTAGTAAATACCAGGTCATGCTTAATTGTATTTGATCGCCAGAGACTTTAAGTGCATCAGCAATAGCTGGCAAAGAAGGCGTGTAACTATCTGTTGTAAAAGGAGTAACAATTAGAATGAGTATTGATAAAAAAATAAGTAGCTTATCATCCCCATTTAACCTGACTGCTTGACTCTGCATGTTAACCCCTAATTACTACAGCCCATATATCATCATACTTTAGCATAACTTCGAAGGATGAGACCCATGATCCGCCCCCGAAAGAAATTACGTTTGGTGAATTTTTAACGAAACGGTATCAGAAAATTGGATCCTCCGCCTTCGCGGAGGATGACAATGGTACGATTTATCCAACAACGCTCTTGCTTCTGGAGGAGAGGAGGAAAATTAACTCACCACAAACTCCGACGACAAACCAGCATAAGGATAAATATTACGCGTCCAGCCAGATTTCCATTCACCATAATGCACAATGCGATATCTTCCAGTTGGCGCATCTTGAGGAACATGCCAAGCGATTGTTACTAATGAATATGAAACGCCGCTTCGTTCCCAGCGATATTCTGTATCAGGATTGTTATCACGACGAATCGGTTTCCATTCACCATTTTCATAATGCTGCACAGCCAAAAATGTATTCATGGTACGATAATTATTTTTTGGATGACCGCCCCAAAATACGACTTCTACTGTTTCACCAGGTTGATAACTTTTATTGACATCAAGATGCACGTCACCAAAATTTGTGAATGGCGGCTTGTCATCAAACACCACGCCTGTTTGTAAATTAATTTGTGATCCTGACAAATCTAGTGGTGTTGGCCCATCACTCACTGGTTTATTTTGCGTTAAAGCAAGTGTTAACTTTGCAAACTCTTGCTGCAACGCAGCGGCTGTCCATGGACCAAAATGTGTTGACGCACCTTCATAACGCTGCATTTGATATTCTTCATTTGTTGCCACATAACCCGAATAAGCATTAGCAAGTGCTGAAAGCACGACATGATTGTTTTCATGAGCTGAGAATTGTGCTTTCACTGTTTCACGAATTCGACGCCCAGTCATCGTGGTTAATTCAAATGGTGCGGCCGCAATCACCACATTACCTAATTTAATCACTTGATACGGTAAAATATTAGGTGTCCAAGGATAAGGTGATTTTGTTCCTGTTGAAACAGCGATTGGTTTCACACCTTGACAAGAAGTTGTCACCATTTCACACGCAAGCTTTGAAAACACGCCGCTCAAATCATTACATGAAATACCTTGCCAACCAATTCCTTCACCATCTTGTGTACCAGCTAACATGGAAACACCAATTGCTGCAGGACAAGTTTGCCGCACATAACCGCCGCCAAATACTGGTTCAACAGTTACTTCGTCCATCTTCACAAACTGATGTCGATAATCAATTCCACCTGTCACTAACGTTGTTGCTTGATCATATAATTTTTTTGCAGTGATATATTGCGGTGTACCTGCTTTTTGCACTGCTTGCAAGCCAGCATTTCCAGAACCACCTTCATGTCCATATTCGTTTGGTGAGACATCACCAGCATTTGCTTGTGCAAATGCGGCAACAAACGCATGAGGCCCATTGTCAGAACGAAAATCTTTTTCAAATAAATATTCTGCATAGCCTTTATTATCGGATGAAATCAAATAATTTTTATTATTCATGGAGACACCATGAATTGGAAACCAATTAATCATGCCGATTGGTTTACCATCTAATCGATCAAATCGCAGTAAAGTCATTTGCGTATCAACATTAGTTTGATAACGTGCGCGCTCATTCGTTGGATTAAGTAAATAAGCTTGCGGTGAACGATTAAAACTAATGCCGGATAAATCACCTGTTGCCATTTTAATTTGCGCAGGTGCTAAATTATTTTGTGCGCGCTCAATAGCATTCACAATACCATCAATAATGACATTAAAATTATCGCGGCTAAATCCAAGCGTCGTAATATTATAAAATGTATAAGTTGAATAACCACCTGGCCCACTGTGAGTATGCGTTGCACTAATTAAAATATTTTTGTCATCAAATCGATTGCCATATTTTTGTTTTAATTTCGCAACAACTTGTTGTTTAATACTTTGAAATACTTGTCCAAGATCGGTATTCACGATGACGACACGATTATTATTACAAGGTGATTCAATGACAAATGCACGCGCCCATAAACGTGATGAAATACCTGCTGTTTTTTGATTTAACATGCCATATCCCATCATGCCTTCTTCTGCAGCAGGACCAGTGATATCATAAATACCTGCGCCAACATTGAAAGTGGTATTGTTTTGGCAAACATCATTTGCATTCGCGTATGTATTCGTTGCAGCAGCAAAAGATAATAATGCTGCCAATTTTCCTAGTATAAAAATTTTTTTATGCATTATTAATTCTCTCCTTTTAAATTTTTAGGGTTTGTTATCTTCGGGGATGACATGACAAGCAAGATTATTTCTGCCGTGGAATTCATTATCAACAAACCCTTTTCATCCTACGCTTCTTTATTTGCAAAGCAAGTGTCTGCAATTTAGCGTCATCTCCTTAATATCACTCCGCACTTTTCTCCTTCGCACCTTCACCTCCCACTTTTCTCCTTCGCACTTTTCTCCTCCGCACTTTCGTCATCTCCGCGAAAGCGGAGATCTCTATCCCACAGATCCCCACTTTCGCGGGGATGACAAAGGAGAATATATTTCTTTATCGAGAAAATCCTTAAAAAAATCTTAAGACTCAATGGTTTTTATTGCGGTTTTTATTGCAATTACAAATGAAAATGATTATCATTTGCACAAATAATAAACGAGGCGTGTTATTGCTATGAGTACCACTAGAACCATAGAAAAGGTTTTATCTGAAGAATCTTCATTAATTCAAAAGGATAAATCAAAAGATCATTACGTTAGTTGCGCCATTAAACCATTGGTCGCGACTCAAGTTGCTTATAATTTGATCAATTCTTTGGCAAAAACTGGATATACTTCCGCGATCCTAATTACCGATCTTGCTGGACTTGAACCTGTCTTTTTAGGCATGTCTACAGTCGGTATCTCTATTAGTATTCCGCTCGCGATTGCTTTTGCACTTGCAGAAGCTTACGCTCATCGTTCCGAAAGCGAACATTTCAATCATTCTAATGATGACGATCATGAAGAAATACATGTGCATAGTCCTAAACCTCCGTTAACATGGTTTCAAAATGCTTGTGCATTTTTACATTTTACTTCTGATTGTGCAGAAGGAACGTCTATACCTCTTTTATTTAGCAAAATGGCAGGCATTGATAATGCTGGTTTTCTAATTAAGGGATGCACTTACGCAGGAATTGGTTTGTATAGTTTCTTTGGCAACGCGCAAGAATATGTTAATACTCGCATTGCATTTCAAAATGCCAATCAACGCGCTGAAGAACAACGCGGACGAATTAATCAAGTGTAATTTTTTTGTAAAGTTCATTAGATAAAAATATCTAGTATTTACCAATCATCGCCATCACTTGCTTTTCAACGCTATGTGCTGATGCAACAATGCCATTGACTCGCACATTTTTTTGGTTAAATAAAAATAGCTCACCGCATTGATTAGTGACCACGCCCCCCGCTTCTGATACTAACAACACGCCTCCTGCAATATCCCATTCATTTTTTGGTTCCAAGCTAAATGTTGCATGAGCATAACCCGCTGCAACAAGTGCTAATTTATAGGCAATGGATCCTATCACTTTCACTTGATGCTGCTTTTCAAATTGACTCCACTCACCACGTGAATATTCAGATCGGCTAGCTAGCAACAATAAACTATCAACTTTTTTTTCATCGCAATAAATTCTTTTATCATCCAACCATGCGCCGCCATTTTTAATCGCATGAAATAATTGGGTAGATGCAGGATTAAACACCGCAGATAAAATCGGCAACCCTCGCTCAACTAATGCGACTGAAATGGCATATTCAGGTATGCCGCGTGTAAATTCGATTGTTCCATCGATGGGATCAACTACCCAGACACGTTCGCATGATAGACGTGAAACATCATCAACACTTTCTTCCGATAACCAGCCATCTTGCGGAAAATTTCCTAATAGATTTTTTTTTAAAATATCATTAGCTTGTAAATCGGCTTGCGTTAATAAATCATTATTTGCTTTACGCTCAACTGAAAAACCATTTTTTTGTAAATGTAAAATAGCATCGCCTGCTTCTCGCATGGCGCGCAACAAAATACTTAATTCATTGTTCATAACTTTCAGTTAACTTCATTAGTCGTTTCGATTTACGACGATATAAACGTAAGAGATCATCAATCATTCGTAATGGATAAATAAGCTTATAAGGAAATGATTTTCGAATCGTACGTAATTGACGTTCCAATTGTTTATTACGACGGGCCAACTGCTCAATATAAGCATGAGTAGGGCTAATATCAGAAAATTCATTTTTAATGGCAACCCACGCAGTTTTAAATTCATCGCTATCCAATTGAATTTCATCACGTGCAACACGCATAACGAGCTCATACATTTTCATTGCAATCGGCGCGATCGCCATTGCTGGATGGGTTTTTAAATCTTCATCGGTATACACATGATGTTGTAATTTTTTATCAAGAAATTCATTCGTATAATTTGTTATTTGCTCATGAGTAGCGGTTAGATTAAACGCGTGCTGCACTCGCTCAAGTTGATGATGCGGATTTTGCAACATCATTTCATAACTAATTAATACACGTTTTTTATTTTCGGTGCCATCAATCATTTGCTTTAGAATTTTTATCCACAATAGTAAACCCGCTTCCATATCTGTCTTAGCAAATTTCTGATTAGAAACAGCTGATGCCAATGGATTGCGCACTGCTAAAATATAATGTTCATTCACATTAAGTGCTTTAAAAACAGATTGCCAAAAGGGCAGAATTGTTACTGTGCGCGGATCTTTAAATCCCCAATTCAGTGAATTAATGAACCGCTCACACAGCAAACCAACCGCATAATTTTTATAATCGCGTAATGCGGGATTATTTTCGATTTGTTTTTCATTATCGCCAAAATCAATCCAGTGATAATCAATAGCAGCAGAGACACCGCGATTAATTTTATAAAGAATATCTGAATCTTCATAAAATCCTTTTGGATTACGACTATCACCTTCTAATAATCGATTACCAAGATCCACCCCCATCGCAGCAAGCGAGCGTGCAATTGCACTTGTTCCGCTACGCGACATACCTAACACAACAAAGACATTTTTTTGTAATGAATTAATATTATCCATAACTTGTTTTGTCCTTTATCACCACTATTGAATGTATCCTAATAATCTTATTTGTTTGATTAGCATGTCAATCACTTCTTCTGGATCCACATTAGCTGTATTAATTATTATCTCTGGTGATGTTGGCAATTCGTATGGATCACTGACACCGGTAAATTGTTTAATCACTCCTTCACGTGCTTTTTTATATAATCCTTTGCGATCGCGTGCTTCACAAACTGAAAGCGGTGTCGAAACATATACTTCAACAAATCCGCCTACTTCAGAAATCATTTGCCGTACAATTTGACGTGGTTTTGCAAATGGCGCAACCAACGCACAAATAACAATGCCGCCATGACGTGTGATTTCTTGGGCAACAAATCCTACTCGCGTGACATTCGCTTCGCGATCTTCTTGACTAAAGCCTAACCCACGCGACAAATGTGTGCGAATGACATCACCATCTAACAACGTAATTTCACGATTTGTCACTTCACGCAATTTTAACGCTAAACCATTAGCTAACGTTGATTTGCCTGAGCTTGGCAAGCCGGTTAAAAAAACTGTCAACCCTTGTTGATGTTTAGGCGGATGTGCGTATCGTAATTCTTTAATCACAGCAGGATACGAAAACCATTCTGGAATGTCTAAATTTTCATGCAGTCTTTCTCGCAATTCAGTACCAGAAATCGTAGCAGGTGTTTCATCTTGCGGAAATTCATCGATTTGAAAATATTTATTTTGTTTGACACTGTATACCATTTCTTGAAAAGGAACGATGTTAATCCCAATTTGTTGTTGATATTGCATTGCTAATGTTTGCGCTGCATAAGGATCATAAAAATTTTTTCCCGATTTATCTTTGCCAGGGCCTGCATGATCGCGCCCTACGATGAAATGTGTGCAGCCATAATTTTTACGAATAATGGCATGCCATACTGCTTCACGTGGACCGCCCATACGCATGGCTAATGGCAGTAAACTTAAAAAAGCACTCTTGTCCGGATAAGTTTTTATAACATGTTCATAACAACGCACGCGGGTGTAATATTCAATATCACCTGGTTTGGTCATGCCAACAACTGGGTGCAATAACACCTGTGCACCCGTTTGTTGTGCCGCACGCAAGGTTAATTCTTGATGTGCACGATGCATGGGATTTCGCGTTTGAAAGGCAACGATACGTTGCCAACCACGCTCATGAAAAATCTTTTTTAATTCATCAGGTGTGTAACGCAAACAATTAAAATCATAATGATGCGGCAATGAAATACCAATCAATTTACCGCCGATATAAATATCTTTCACTTGATGATTAAGATAACTGACACCAGGATGACTATCGTCAACGGTGCCAAACACTGCTTGCGCTTCAGCAGCACGATCCACTTCCCATTTATCATCCACTAATAAAATAGCGAGCAATAATCCTTCTGCATCGCGTAATGCAATTTCTTGCCCCAGTTGCAGTGCATCAGCAAATTGTCTATCAACATCTAAGGTGATTGGCATTGGCCAAATCGTACCATCCGACAGTTGCATTTTTTCGAGCACACTTTTGTAATCTGCTTGACACATAAATCCGGTCAGTGGTGCAAAGCCGCCATTCAACAACAATTCAAGATCACATAATTGTCGTTGAGATAATGTTAATGGCACTAATTCATGTGCAGAAAATTTATAATCTTCGATAGAAGATAATGCAATTTCCTTTGCATAAGAGTTTTTATTTTCTACTTGTTCTATCGCCTGATTATTTTCCATTTCATGCTTCCAACAATTGTTTTGCTACGATTAATCCTTGTTTACGAATTTCTGGCACAGCAACACTTTCCCAATATGTTCCTTGCACCGTAGGGCCCAATGTATAAAATAAATGATTAATATTGCCGTTTGCATGTTTTAATGCACCATTTGCTGACACAACAAACCCCATATTTAACGAATCCAATGTTACCAATCCTTTTTCAACTAATGATGTTAGCAATGGATGATATGTTTGCGCTGAATGTATAGAAGGGCCCATGCAATTAACTAACCAATCTACTTTTATTTGCTGAACATGATTAGTACGTCGATGTTTAATGGTGGCAATACCATGATCAACTGATAACACTCGTCCGCTATAAATTTTTAGTTGTCCGGCATCACGCAAATTTCCTAACGTCTCATCTAGTTTTGCGTGCACACGATGACGATGAATATTCCAATAAGGCAGCAAATGACGCATAAAACGCTGCTTATCATTTTCATTAACATTCTGCCAAATTAAAGGTACTTGGGGACGTAATGCATTCACAACCGTACGCCAATCACCGCCATTACCAATTAAATGTAAACTTTTTTTGCGTAAATATTTGGTTAATTGGCGTAGATTTTTTGGCAAATTATCATGCGTCACATCAGCATGCGTACTGGTTTCTGCGTGCGGTAATGGTAGTAACCCATGCCGCGACAACGCATGAATTCGACCTTGATGATGTTGATAATGCAGCGTCAACACCACATCAATCATGCTTAATCCTGTACCAACAATAAAAACAGAATCCATCGCGCCAATGCGCTGTACTGCCTCATAATCCCAGGGGTTCGCTATCGTGTTAACATCTGCTGACACAGGAAACGGAAATGAAATTTGAGGATGATTACCCGTTGCCAGCACAACTTTATCAACATAAATTTCACCGCCATCTTGCAGTTGCAATGCAATTTTGTTGTCGATTATTTTCGCATCAATAACTTCTGCATGAATTAACTTCAATATGGTTTTATGTTGAGTCGCTAAACGAATATCATCGATCAAATGTTGTAGGTAACGCCGATATAAAAAACGCGGTACAAATTGTTCGCCTGTTGGCATCATTGAATCTAAATATTTTTTTGCAATGGAATCTGCTTCTAGCCATTCAATAAAATGAGTCGGTGATTCTTCAAATGCACTCATATCTTTTGCACGAGCATTTAATAGATGATGCGGGAATGGTGTGATATAAGCAGCACCTGCGCCAAAGCAACCGCTTTTCTCGAACAAATATATTTCTAAGACATCATGAGATAATTGATTCAATAACGCTGCGATAAGTGTTCCTGTAAATCCTGCACCAACTATGCCAATTTTTAGAGGTATTGCATGCCTATTGATTTTTGCTTTTAATTCCATTTGTTATATTTCCATAAATAGTGGCGTTAAATTATCATGTCATTGGCTTTTTGTCATGTGTTCGTAATGATAAGTTAATTAATGCTATCAACACAAAATTAAGATAAAATCTTAAAAATTTTTTATTATTTCACGCGACAACCACCAGAGCGTCACACTTAAATTATTCAGCAGCAAAAGATGATCCACAACCACAAGTCGTTTTGGCATTTGGATTACGGATAATAAATTGCTCGCCTTCAATATCTTCTTTGTAATCAATCTCAGCACCAGCTAAATATTGAAAACTTAATGCATCCACTAGTAATTGCACTGATGCTTCCGGTAAGTCCTTGGTCACGACTGTGTCATCAGGTTGAATCGTTTCGTCGAACGTGAAACCATATTGAAAGCCAGAACAACCTCCGCCTGTCACATACACACGCAGTTTCAGGTTAAAATTGTTTTCTTCTTTAATTAATTCAAATACTTTTGTTGCGGCTGCTGTTGTAAAAACAAGTGGTTCTGACATAAATACCTCATAACGCAAATCTATTTTAGATCCCCGCCTTCGCGTGGATGACACGATTCATATAGCACAGGTTAAATAAAGATCCCAGAATTGCCGAAGAATTATAACAGAATTCTCACTTAATCCTATCGATAATCTTAAACTATCAATTCGATTTAAATGATTAATTAGATTAATGAATGAAATTTGGTTATGTTAGCGTTTTATCATTCATGACTGGAGAATTAAGCATGTTAACCGTTGGCGATATGTTTCCAAATTTTTCTGCAAAAGGCGTAATATCTGCTGAATTAAATCAAGCATTTGTTGATATTACTAACACAACCCATCAGGGTAAATGGCAAGTTTATTTTTTCTGGCCAAAAGATTTTACTTTCGTGTGCCCCACTGAAATTGCTGAATTCGGCAATCTTTATTCTGAATTTACTGATCGCGATACAGAAGTATTGGGTGTCAGTACGGATTCAGAATTTGTGCATCTGGCCTGGAAACAACAGCATGAACTATTAAAAAATCTTCCTTTCGCTATGATTTCTGATATCAAACGTGATTTATCACACGCGCTCGGCATTCTTGATCAACAAGAAGGGGTTGCAAAACGTGCCGTTTTTATTGTTGATCCACAAGGTATCATTCGTTTTAGCATGGTCACTGATTTAAAAGTTGGTCGTAATCCTCGTGAAGTGTTGCGAGTGTTAGATGCACTTCAAACTGATGAATTATGTCCATGCAATTGGCAAAAAGGTGAAGATATATTGGTTGCAGCCTAAGAGGAAATGAATATGAATTTTGATCAACTAAAAGCAGCGCTACCTGATTACGCAAAAGATATTCGTTTAAATCTCAACAATATTTTAGATGAATCAGGTGCAACCGATTTGCAACATAAACAAATTTATCCTATCGCACTTGCCTCTGCTTTTGCCACTCGCAATCAACATCTCATCGCAGCTGTCATGGAATTGGCAGCTCTTCATTTATCAATAGATGAAATAAATGCGACAAAAGCAGCAGCTACTATCATGGCAATGAATAACGTATATTATCGCTTTACACATAGCATGACTGATAAAAGTTATAGTGCAATGCCTGCAAAATTGCGTATGAATGTGATGACAAATCCTGGAATGGATAAAATCTCATTTGAACTTTGTAGTCTGGCTGTTTCTGCTATCAATGGTTGTGGTTTGTGCATGAACTCACATGCGCTGCAATTAGAAAAAAATGGTGTTAGCAAGCTTGCCATTCAATCATCGGTAAGAATTGCTGCTGTGATGAATGCTGTTTCGCTTGCTCACGAAATTAGTTAATCCTCCTCTCCTAGCCTTCTCCTCCGGTATGGAAGGGAGAGGAAGAAAACTAGAGAATAAAAAAAAGAACCGTTACAATAACGCCTCATTTAATTTGCATGGGATATCGTCAATGCTTTGGGTTAAGGCTTTTCACATTATTTTCATGGTAACATGGTTCAGTGGTTTATTTTATTTGCCAAGACTATATGTTTACCACACATTAGCTACAGACAAAATTAGTATTGATCGCTTTAAGATCATGGAACGCAAATTATATTTTGGCATTGCAACCCCTGGTGCCGTTTTCACTATTTTATTTGGTTTATGGTTAATGAGCTTTGATTTTCATGATTATATGCAAATGACGTGGCTACATCTAAAATTAGGTCTCGTATTTTTATTAGTGCTATATCACATTTATCTTGGCAAACTACTCAAAAATTTTAAATTAGATCGCAATCAACATGGACATGCTTTCTATCGAATCCTCAACGAAATTCCTGTATTATTTTTAATTGCCATTGTGATATTAGTGATTGTCAAACCATTCGGCATGATTTCATAATCACAAAAAATAAAAGGATTCACCTGATGAACAAGCTAGAACAAGCCATACCAAATGCGATTTTCTTAAGCCGCTGGTTGCAAGCACCATTATATCTTGGTTTGATTTTTGCCCTGGGCATTTATGTTTATGAATTCGGAAAAGAATTATTTAATTTAATTTTTAATTTAAATTCCTTCACTGAAACAGCGATTATGTTGCAGGTATTAGATTTAATTGATGTCGTGATGATTGCAAACTTAATGGTGATGGTGATTGTTGGCGGCTATGAAATTTTCGTTTCGAGATTAAATTTGCGCAATCATCCCGATCATCCTGAATGGCTGGATGAAGTCAATGCCGGCACCATGAAAATCAAATTAGCATTATCGTTAGTTAGTATTTCATCCATCCATTTACTGCGTACATTTATGGACCCATCACAACATGAATCGAGTGTTGTGATGTGGCAAGTGATCATTCATTTAACTTTAATTGCTTCCGCTGTATTTATTGCGCTAACCAATAATTTAATCGGCGCAGGCAAATATAAAGCATTAAGAGAAAAAGCATAACGCGAACCTCTGTCTTCATTAGCGTCACCCCGCAAAATTTTTGTCAATTGAATTCATGAGAACGCGAATTCTGGTTAAGCAATTAAGCAAGACTGTTGTCATGCGAGCGGCGCGT
>CAZKUQ010000022.1:0-19456 GCA_964555965.1 uncultured Coxiellaceae bacterium | reverse complement strand
GAAAGCGGGGATCTCTCGCCATATTTCTCATCACGACTTACGCTCCTCCTGTTCTGCAGGAAATCCAAACACTTGGTACGTATAGCTTTCCAGTGCAATCAGTGGCGTTTCATTTTCTTCTGCATCATGGGTATAAACACGAACAGAAATTTTTTTAATTCGTTTGTTAGGCGTGCTCGAAGAATCAGCTTGCCAATACCAATCTCTTCCTAACATCGTGGTTTTTTCTTTTAACATATCAGGTGATCTTGGTAAGGCAATAATATTTGCTCGCGCTTCATTAAGGATTTGTTGTCCTACCCACATGGCGATTGTTTTATTTTGTAGATAGGTTGTCGCGCGAATATTTTGTGTCGTCGCTTTTATGATAGCAGTCATCGCAATAGCAACAATTGCCAATGCAATTAACACTTCAATTAATGTTAAACCAGATTTATTTTTAAGTGTGCGCATCAATGTGTTATGTCAATTCTTTGTTTGTTACTTTGCCATCGGCGCTGCCAATAATAGCGTAACGTGGTTTTTTCCCTTTTTTGCCTATATAAATCGTAAATGGTGACAAGTCTCCGCTTGTTGATATCACTACTTGCGGCAACTTTTTTTCTACCTCATCTGCTTCATTTATTTTTTTTCCGCCGGCATCTATATTAATTTCAATATTATCTGGAATTCGATGCTCGCCTAATACGTTATCACGCAATAACTGCCATTCATCTTTTCCATCTGATGCTTTTTTTAACGCAGAAAATTGAAGTGTTTGCTGCTTGAATGTTAATCCCATGACACTCGGCTGCAACATCGCTTGTTCTTCTGCTAATGTCAGCATTTGTGTCAGCTCATTTGCAAATGATTCAATTTGCTTGTTTTCATTGCGGCTGATACTTAACATTGCAACGCTTGTCACGATGCTAATAATAAAAATGACGATAAGAATTTCGATGAGTGTGAAGCCACGTGATTGCTTTTTGCAATTTGTTTGCAAAGCACTATCTGTCATGCCAGCGTAAGCTGGCATCCAGTTTTCTTTACCTGAATTATTTCTTACTGGATGCCACCACCTCGCTCGTTTCACTCGCGGCTGGCATGACATAATCAATTTTCCAGTAATATAAAATTTCTTCATCAGCGATTAATACCTACTGCGTCACATCATTAATATTCCAATTTCCTATTTCACTGTTTCCATCTTTCCCTTTTGGCCCGTAACTAAAAATTTTAGCTTTATCATTGTCGTTAATATACTGATATGCTTCACCCCATGGATCCATTGGTAACTCTTGCAAGTAGCCTTCAGACTTCCAATTACGCGGCACTGGCTGCGTGGTTGGTTTAGTCACTAATGCTTGCAAACCTTGATCTGTTGTTGGATAAATTGAATTGTCTAGTTTATAAAGATCGAGCGCACTTTGAATGGCCATTAAGTCTTGTTTCACTTTTACCATACGTGCTTGTTCCGGACGGCTCATGATATTTGGAACAATGATTGCAGCCAAAATGCCAAGAATAACAACTACTACCATCACTTCAATCAAAGTGAAGCCAGAAGATTGATGATAATTCGTTGATTTCAGATATTTTTTCATATTAGTATTCCATCATTATTTATTTCATTTGAATGAATAAAGGAATCTAACAAAGGATGTTTAAATTGTAAACAGATTTCGTTAAGAATTGAAAAAAATAGCAAGTTTTAAGTGTTGAATAAGAAAATGGGTTTATAATTAAGGTAATTATTACTATTAGAAGTAAAAACGAGGACTTAAGCATGAGCAATACACGTCAAGAAGTTGAGAGTGCATTGAGCGGTATTCAAGCTGCCAGCAGGAAAGCTGAAGATTTATTAAAAAATATTTATACCAATCTGCAAGAGGTATTACATAAAATTGCAGAAAATAATCAAAAATTAAAACAAGTGGAGCTCTCAACCCCAATGGTTAGTGGTCCAACGCCAGAAGAGATCACACCTAAAAATGCTAGAAAAGCGATGGAAAACAAAACTACTGCTAATGCGCAAAAAAATCGAAATTTAGAATCAGTCATGATCCAGACGCCTGCTGTTGGTGGTCAAACTCCTGCAAATTTACCTCCTGAGAAGGTAACAGAAAAACTCGACGTCAAAATAAATGCAGCTTACCAACAAGCAAAAACCTTGGCTGAAGAAAATGCTTTTATGATTTCTGAAATCCAAGTACTCACCGGAGACACTGCTGGTAAAGAGGTTAAAATGTCTGATACCTCTATAAAGAATCTCAGGGATATGAATAAAAAAATTGAAACTGCTAACACACAACTTTTATTATTATCGCAAGACGTAAATATTACTAAAAATCCTCAAGAAGTTTTTGCCAAGATAGAAGAAGCTAGAAGCAAACTTTATAAAGCTAATGAGGGACTTAAGAAAGAACATAAGGCGATTAAAGAACAGCGATTGGGATCTTTCTTATCAAAAGCAGCTCAACAAGAAAAACGGCCAGAACAAGAAAGAACAGAACAAGAAGAAGGTAAAAGGCTAAAAAAGTAAAGGTAGATTAAAGACGTCCCATTAACCTACAATATAACAATATTCACGGAGCCCATAATATGTTCGAACGGTTGCAAAAGCCTTTTCTCACGGTGGAAACCGGTGAGGCTTATCAACCCATTCGCCTGACCTATGAGCTCTTTCGTAAAGAAGAATTAATCACAGCACTTAGTCAGCTAAAATGTCTTGAGAAAAATCCAGCGGGAAATTCTTGGAATTGGTTTTGGCGCGATGAATGCAATGAATTACACTTTGAATCACTCGATTCATTTCAACGTAATCCACAAAATCCATTACGATTAGCGACCATCACGATTCGTGAAAATAATTTATATATCAATCTTCCATCATTCAAGCGTGCTTGTTTAGCAGTTCCATTTTTCTATCGCATGATTCATCCAGAAATTGCCAAAATTCATCATGCAGATTTCATCAATAAAGTATTTGGTGTCGATGAACGCTTGCCGCATGGTTTTTCTGAATTATTTAAAGAAGATGAGTTAGAAACCATCGTGCGCCAGCGGGTTTCTGATTATGAAAAAGTGCAAGAATTATGTGAAAAAGCAGAAACACCCGAAGAAGCATTTAAAATTTTATCGACGTACACCAGTACAGAAACACATAAAAAATTACCCTATGCAGAACGTTACGAATTCCAACAATCAACCACTTCATCAGATCCCGATGTCATCTTCTTAGGTTTTTATATTTTCTTACGCGGCCGCGAACTGGTTGCCATCCGCCGCTGGTTTGGCAACGCCAATTACACGCTTGCCAATGCTGCGGAAGAAACCGTCGAACAAGTCTTTGGTGGTATGAATATTGATATTATTGAATAATTAAGTCAATAAACATCGTGCTAAACAATTTTCTTCACAAATTCAGATTTTAATTTCATCGCACCGATGCCATCAATTTTACAATCGATGTTATGATCACCTTCAACCAATCTAATATTTTTCACTTTTGTTCCCACTTTAACAACAAGTGATGATCCTTTTACTTTTAAATCCTTGATAATAGTAATCGTGTCACCATCTTTTAATACATTGCCATGTGCATCTTTGACAATAGATTCTTCATCACCTACGTTTTCGACTGCTTCAGCAGACCATTCATGTGAACATTCAGGACAAACAAACAACAATCCATCTTGATAACTATATTCAGATTGACATTTTGGACAGGGTGGAATACCGCTCATTTTAAATTCCTTCTATAAATATTAACCTGTAAATTGATTCAGTTGGAAAATCGGCAATAACACAGCAAGTACAATGAATAACACAATTGCACCCATGATTAAAATAATGGCTGGTTCAAATAAAGCAAGCGCCACATCAATAAGCCGAATAATTTCATCTTCTTGATTGATTGCTACACGTTCTAACATTGACTCCAGCTGACCGCTTGCTTCACCGCTTGCAATCATGTGTACACTCATAGGTGAAAAATAAGTGGTTTGTTTGAGTGATAAATAAATTGCCGCACCTTCGCGCACACGCGAGACAGCTTCATTCACTGATTCACGAATAGGAATAGTCGTAATTAACTGCGCTGAAATTTTCATTGCTTCTAATACTGGTACACCCGATGCAGATAAAATTGATAATGTACGTGCAAACCGTGCCGTATCTGCTGTTTTTATTGCATAACCAATCAATGGTAACCGCAGCATGAACAAATGCGCTTTCGTACGTAACTCATGATTGGCTTTCAATGCTCGTCGCCACAAAAAAATTCCCACGATTAAAATTAATAAAACATATAAGCTGTATGCTTTCACAAAATAACTAATGCTAATTAATACGTTGGTTAAAAATGGTAATTCTTGATTAAGATGTCCATATACCGCAATCATTTTTGGCACGACATATTCCAATAAAAATCCAACAATTCCAAATGCCACTAACACAATCATGCTTGGATAAATTAAAGCGGTTTTTAGTTTTTGTCGCATATGCGCTTGCTGTTCAGTGTAATCTGCTAAACGTAATAATACTTTATCTAAATGACCCGTTTGCTCACCTGCTGCAACGGTCGCGCAAAATAATGCAGTAAATGCATCTGGATGGTCGCGCAATGCGGCAGCTAACGCATGACCTTCTAATACTTTGCTGCGCACTGACAACATTAAACTTTTTACGTGTGATTTTTCACTTTGCTCGGCAACTGCTTGCAAACATTCTTCTACAGGCAACCCAGCAGAAAGCAATGTGGCAAATTGCCGCGTCATCAATGCAAGTTCTTTGGTAGTTAAACCGCGACGTTGAAAAAAATTGGCGAAAGTTCTTATTTGTTTTTTATCTTTTGCTTCGTGTGCTGGCGTCACATTGAGTGGTGAAAAAGAATTATCACGCAACAATTGGCGTGCATGTTTTTCACTTTCTGCTTCTATCACGCCTTTTTGTTCTTTGCCATTAGTGGCAATTGCAATGTAATGAAATGCTGGCACTGATTAATCCTCACTTGTCACGCGCAATATTTCTTCTAAAGAAGTATCGCCCATTAGTACACGTCGATAACCATCTTGACGCAAGCTTGGAAATAAACCGCGAGCATGTTTTCGCATTTTTTGTTCGGACGAGCGATCATGAATCATGGTCTGCAATGTTTCATCAATTGCAATTAATTCATACACACCACTTCGGCCAGAATAACCTGTTTGTCTGCATAGTGGACATCCAACGGCATGATAAATCATAGGCGCATTCGATTCGTTCACACCAAGTAATTGGCATTCTGTTGCGGTTGCACGTACTGGTTTTTTACATTCTTTACATAACAAGCGCATGAGTCGTTGTGCAAGCACACCTGTCACACTCGATGCTAACAAAAATGGTTCAACGCCCATATCATCTAAACGTGTGATTGCACCAATCGCACTATTCGTGTGTAACGTTGATAACACCAAATGTCCTGTCAAACTTGCTTGAATCGCGATTTGTGCTGTTTCTAAATCGCGAATTTCACCCACCATCACGACATCAGGATCTTGACGCAAAATGGCACGCAACCCTTTTGCAAACGTCATATTAATTTTAGTGTTCACTTGTGTTTGGCCAATACCAACTAAATCATATTCAATAGGATCTTCAACCGTGAGAATATTTCGCTTCTTATCATTTAATACAGTGAGTCCTGCATAAAGTGTGGTTGTTTTACCTGAACCAGTCGGCCCCGTTACTAAAATAATTCCATGCGGCTTGGTAATGAGTGTATGCAATAGATCAAGTGTATTTTTTTCCATCCCTAATTCGGCTAAATCAAGCCGTGCATTCTGCTTATCCAGCAAACGCAACACAGCGCGTTCGCCATGGTTAGTTGGCATGGTTGATACACGCACATCAACTGCGCGACCACCAATGCGCAACGTAATACGCCCATCTTGCGGTAACCGTTTTTCAGCAATATCTAATCGCGCCATCACTTTAATACGTGAAATAATAAGTGGTGCTAAAATACGTGGCGGCTCTAATACCTCGCGCAAAATACCATCCACGCGAAAACGAATCGTGACATGATCTTCGAATGTTTCGATATGCACATCGGATGCTTCTTCTTTAATCGCTTCACTCAAGAGCGCATTTAACAAACGAATAATGGGAGCATCATCTTGTTTTTCTAACAAATCTTCTGCTTTAGGAAGCTCATGCATGAGATCAGAAAGATTCATTGATTCACCCAAATCTTCTGCCATTTGCATCGCGGTGTTAGTATCTGTTTCGTATGTTTTTACCAACGTTTCATTAAATTCTACTTCACTCACTTGCTGCAATTGCATAGGCGCCTGTAAGTGACGACGAATTTCTGTCAGCACCCCCAATGTTGGTTTTTGGTGATAAATCACTTTGACAGCGTCATTTTCGCTATCAATCACCAAAACACCGTAACGTTTTGCAAAAGCAAATCGCAATGGACTCATCGTGCAGATGTCTCGAATGGTTTGGGTAAATCCCTAGTATTTTTCCATGGCGGTAATAATGTTTTTAAATTTTCTCTGCCAATATTATCTAAATTTTCTCTGAAATTTGCTTGCTCACTACGCACAGACATGTATTTTTGCTGTGAAATTGTCATCGCATCATCGCTGTTGTGCACAATAATGGGTTTGATAAACACCATTAAATTTTTCTTGCGCTGACTGCGTGTTTTTTGCTGGAACAAACTACCAATCACTGGCACATCACCCAAGATTGGCACTTTATTAATATTTTCGTTATTTGAATTACTAATCAATCCGCCTAATACAAGAATGTCATCGCTATTAATCAATACCGAGTTAGTAATTTTACTGGTATTAATTACCGGAGTTAATGTTGTACTTTGTGGATTTTGTAATGTGTCATTTTTCAAGTTTAATTTAAGACGTACTGACGTACCTAAATTAATTTGCGGCGTGACATCTAACTTCAATGTGACTGGTTTTTGATCCACCGTTGTAAATGGTGTGACCGTACTGGTTGATCCCGTTGTTGAATAGGAACCGGTTTGGAATGGTACATCTTGCCCCACTTCAATTGTTGCTTTTTGATTATCCAATACCATAATCGAGGGTGTTGATAAAATATCAACACCACTTTGATTCTGTAGAATACTAAGCACCGCCTGAATTTGGGTACTCGGCATGATACCAACCACCCCCGCTCCTAAACTTGGGAATGAAGTAATAGAAGTACCTGATGATTGCCCTGATCCACTAGAGGCAACACTGCCCCACTGAATACCTAAGCTAGTTAAATTATTTTCATCAATTTCTGCGATGATAGCTTGTACCAGCACTTGCGCGGGACGAATATCTAATTTTGCAATCACTGCTTTTAAAGCCTGCATTAATGACGGCGGTGCAGTGATAATTATCGCATTCGTATTTAGTTCCGCCTGAATATTTGTTAATGCTGACGTATCTTTTGTAGCGCCAGAAGCACCTGACGTTGTTGTTACTGCAACCGATGAGCTTGCATCAAAACGTGCGCCTGAATCTTTACCAAGAATATTTTGGGCTATTTTGCTTAATAATGGTGCCAATGTTTTTGCTTCTAAATAACGTAAATACACTACTTCTGTGTTACCTGATGGAGCACTGGCAGGGGCATCTAATTGTGAAATCAACACTTGCATACGTAATCGTGTTGCTTTTGGACCGCTTAGCAATACGCTGTTACTACGCTCATCAACGGCAATCGACACAGATGGTGTATCACCTGATGCGCGAGCTGATGCTTGTAAATTATTTAATACAGAAGCCACTTGTTGAGCTGACGCATGCTTCAGCGGGATCATTTGAATACCGCTATTTGATGCTTTATCGACATCTTGAATCACATTGATAATACGTTCTAAATTTGCTGCACGCCCCAATAAAATCAATACATTGCCTGGCGTATAAGAAGAAATATTACTCCATTGCGGCATCATGGGACGCAGCACTGGAATGAGCTGCGAAGCAGACACGTTTTCCAATGGAATAACCCGAACAACCACTTCATCACCTTTTCCAGGAGATTGTTTAGAAGCAACTCTAACAGCATTCTCACCGCTTTCCATATTCGGCACAATTTTGATGACATTTCCACTTGGAATCGCAGAATAACCAAGCAATCCCAAAACTGAGAGAAATACTTGATAAACTTCTTTTTGTTTAAGTGGCTTACTTGAGATCAACGTAATTTTGCCATTCACTCGAGGATCAACTACAAAATTCTTACCTGTATCCTGCGCAACTTCGTTAATCACGCTTAAAATATCTGCATCCTGCAAATTCCATAATCGTGCAGCAGGCTTAACAGTGGCTGTCGCTGGCAGTCTTTGTGCTTCAGGGACTTGATTTAAACTGGTATCAACCACTGCAAGAGGTGCCTCATCTGGCTTATCAACTATAGAAACAGGCTCAGCAACACTAACTGATATCATCAACCCTAGTATGGCAGCAAAGAGCATGTGAACGATTACTCGTGAAGAATTCATCATTTTTTAGAATCCGAATGTTATTTATTATTGAATAAGATTATCACAATAAGTAGTCTCATCCCAACGAGCTATTTTATCTATCTACCTTCCCAGACAAAAAGTTAATTCTTTAAATCTGGACGTTGGCCATTATTGAAACCTGCTTGATAATGCTGTCATATATGGATCCTTCGACCCTTCGACCCTTCGACAAGCTCAGGGCTCAGGATGACAATTTCTTGAGCGTTTTTCAAAAATGGCCAACGTCCAATTTAGACAATAATTGATTTATTTTTAATCATACCAAGGCAATAATGAAATAATATTACCTCATTTTTAGGCTAAAAATAAGTCGGGATGTCAACAAGCTGAAATTAACCTTCTAATCTAAAGGTTAATAAATGAATCAATTCGCGATCCTTTCTCTTAGCCGGGAGCGGATAAGCATGCTGCCAATTTAGTTAAAAATTTCTTAATCAAGGGAGTAGAGATTTCTATCGAATAAAAATCACCATGGATTACAAAGAACCCACGGTGATTTTTTGGATCAACATTACTACTGACCAGTGGTGGTTGCTGGTGCAGTTGAAGTATCAGTTGTGGTTGGCGCAGGCGCAGCAGCAGTTGTATCAGTTGTTTCTGGTACTGTTGTTGTAGTGGTGGTAGTGGTGGTGGTTCCTGCATCAGTTGCAGCTGGAGCTGACATTTGGCTTTCTGGTGCAGTAGCAGCTGTTGTTGTATCAGTTGTAGCTGGTGTCATCGTTGTGGTTTGGGTAGTGGTTTGTGCTTGATCATCCGTAGTGGTGGTTGTCATCGCAGTGGTTTGTGCTGTTGAATCGTCAGCTGGTTTGCTTTCTTCACCTTTTGAACATGCAGTTAAGCTGATAGCACACAGACCGATGAGAGTTGCAATGAGTAGATTTTTACGCATAGTAGGTTTTTCCTTTTAAATTAATTAACCTTGTACAATAAAATTATTTCTTTCTTTGTGTTACTCAAATTTTCTAAAGTAGCACGCATTTTGAGCTAACTAGCCCCAAGTAAAATTTGTATCTTATCTGAATTTAATACAGGTGCAAAGAGTCGTTATACGCTCATCACATCTTAAATTAAAAATATCTTTGCTGCATTGCTTCTTTAGCTAATTTTAATGTCTCATTCGCCACTTGATTTGCCTTAGCTGTACCATCTCGCAGTACTGAGGATACATAATTCATGTCTTGCTCATATTGCTGCCGGCGCAACCGCATGGGATCAATTAACGCAACCAATACTTCAATGAGCTTGCGTTTACATTCCACATCGCCAATTGCACCATGACGATAACGTTCTTCCACTTCCGCAACCCAAGTTTGATCAGGATTAAATGTTTCATGAAAAATCCATAACGGATTATTTTCGATTGTTCCCTTATCTGTTGGCTTCAGTCGGTTGGGATCGGTATACATTGCCATGACTTTCTTCTTGATTGTATCTGGATCATCACTTAAAAAAATGGCGTTATTGAGTGATTTTGACATTTTCAATAAACTACCTTCAGCTGTTGGTGCACCAATGCCAACTAATCGCTTAGACCTGCCTAACTTTACATCAACAATTGGAAATAAACCGCCTTTTTTAAGATAATCGGCATCTTCTGTATGCGGATCCACATGGCAATATAACTGATTAAACCGACGTGCTACTTCACGTGTCATTTCGATATGTGGAACTTGATCTTCACCAACAGGCACCACTTGCGGACGAAAAACTAAAATATCGGCCACTTGTCCTACTGGATATAACAAAAATCCAAAAGGATAATTCTCCCCAAGCCCTTTATCACGAATTTCATCTTTAATGGTGGGATTACGCATTAAACGCGGGTAAGAAATCAGCATACTAAAAAAGAAAGTAAGCTCAGCAATGGCAGGAATTTCTGACTGAAGAAAAATAGTACTTTGAGTCGGATCAATACCTGCGGCAAGATAATCTAAAGTAATATCCAATACGCTTTGATGAATCTCCGCTGGTTTATCCATTCGTGTCGTGAATGCATGCACGTTTGCAATAATAAAATAACAATCGTAATCTTTCTGCATTTGTACACGATTTTCTAACGAGCCCACCCAGTGACCCAAATGCAATTTACCAGTGGGTGTATCGCCGGTTAATAATCTTGGTTTTAAATTCATTTCTTATCTCTCTCACGCACGGCCAAATGATAATGCACTTGACCGGCTTGTTTATGTTTGATGATACGCCAAGTCGAAGGCAAGTCATTATCCTTGATTGCTTCGCGTGCTTCTAGATAAATATAGGCAATATCCGCTAAAAAATTATTTTTTTCTAGATAACAACAAGTAGGCAATAATAAATTTTGTTGATAAGGTGGATCAAGAAAAATAATATCGAATTGATTCGCTAGGTTTTGTAATTGTTCAGGAATAGTTGCACAATATACTTGAATATTTTCTGCACCCAATTGTTTTGCTTCTTCTTGCAGCAATTGCACCACCACTTTCGAGCTATCAAACATCACTACTGATGCTGCTTCGCGCGACGCTGCTTCAAACCCAAGCACGCCACTTCCTGCAAATAAATCGAGGCAATGTGCACCTTGGATGAATGGTGCTAACCAATTAAATAATGTTTCTCTTACTCGATCAGGCGTTGGCCGCAAATCTTGCACATCAGGCACTGTTAAACGCCTGCCGCGCCATTTACCACCAATGATTCGCACTAATCCTGATTTCATTTAGTCATTTCCACTGATTTTCTTACCCCGTTTATGTTAACATTAAACCCCGTTTTTGACTGAAAAATAGTAAAGGTAACGCAATGTTTGATTTTCTCAAAAGAAAAAAAACAACGGAAGAAACTGAATCTTCAATCAAACAACATTCTGTTGATACATCTAATTCATCTGCTGATCAACCGACTGGATTTTTTGCGCGTTTAAAACAAGGACTAGCGAAAACTCGCACCACATTAACCAATGGGATGGCAAATTTATTTCTTGGCAAAAAGCAATTAGATGCAGATCTTTTAAATGACATTGAAATGGCATTGTTAACTGCAGATGTTGGTGTTGAAACCACCCAGCAACTCATTCAATCACTCACACAAAAATTAGCGCGAAAAGAATTAAATGATGTCGATGCTGCTTTTCAATGCTTAAAAGAAGACATGAAAACTATTTTGCGCCCATGCCAATCGCCGCTTACTTTGTCTTCCGAAAAAAAACCATTTGTTATTCTCATGGTTGGTATAAATGGTTCAGGCAAAACAACTACTATCGGTAAATTAGCGCATCTTCTCAAACAAGAAAATCTTTCTATTATGCTGGCTGCTGGTGACACATTCCGAGCTGCTGCCATTGAACAATTACAAGTGTGGGGCACGCGTAATCATATTCCTGTCATTGCACAACAACAAGGCGCAGATACTGCCGCTGTGATTTATGATGCCATGGATGCAGCCAAAGCTCGCAGTGTCGATGTATTAATTGCTGACACGGCGGGTCGCTTGCATACACAATCAAATCTCATGGCTGAATTACAAAAAGTGAAGCGTGTATTAGGAAAAATTGATGCCAGCGCACCACATGAAGTATTAATTGTGTTAGATGCAACGCTTGGACAAAACGCTCTCAATCAAGTAAAACAATTTAATGAAACCATCGGTGTGACGGGTATTGTATTAACTAAATTAGATGGCACAGCAAAAGGCGGCATTATTTTTGCGATTGCAAAACAAACTAAAATTCCTATTCGTTTCATAGGGATTGGTGAAAGCATACTTGATTTGCGCCCATTTAACGCTGATGAATTTGTTGACGCACTTTTTGCAGCCAACTAATATCTTTCGCATATCGTTATTACAACAATAATGCGAGGATGGAAATGTCACGTTCTTTTTTAAAATTGAATTTAATTTTATTAATATGCTTGAACGTTTTTGCGCATTCTATTTATGCCGCTAACTCATCCAATTCAAAAGCAGATGTCATTATTATCGGCGCAGGTGTTGCAGGTTTAACTGCTGCACAAGAGCTGAAAAAACAAGGATTTTCTCCGCTCATTTTGGAAGCAAGAGATCGCATTGGCGGTCGTGTTTATACAGTACAACCTTGGGGTGCATCAACTGATTTAGGTGCGTCTTGGATTCACAAAAGCAATAATAATCCTCTCAAATCACTAGTTAACAAAAATAATTTACAAACACAGCCAACCATTTACAGTACTGATTCTCTCGCTGGCATTATTCAATCTGCCGATGTTTATGATGCGAATGGAAAAAAAATAAATGACATTGATATCACGCAAGATTTTTTTCAAATTAAAAAATTTAAAACTTATCTCGATAAAAATGCATCATCATACAATGATCAATTTTCAGTGGCGGATGCGATACGTGAATACAACAAAACTCATGGAATGAAAACAGAAATTTTGCGTTTATTACAACATATTGGTACCGATTTAGGTTCATTTGAAAGCGGCATTGAAAATACAGATATTTCTATTAAAGGCGTAAATGAAATTGAAGCAGAATCATCTGCTGGCGGACATGATGTGTTATTTAATTATGGTTATTCGCAATTAATTGCGCAATTAACAAAAAACATTCCCATTTTGTTAAATCAAGTAGTAAAACAAATTGATTATGATAAAAATGGTGTAACCGTCCATACAAAAAACGCAACATATCAGGCAAAATATGTTGTTTCTACATTATCTCTAGGTGTGCTAAAAGCAGGAACAGTGAATTTTAATCCTGCTTTACCCGCAGAAAAACAAACAGCGATCAAACAAATGGGCTTTGGGTTATACGATAAAATTTATTTATTGTTTGATAAAATATTTTGGAATAATAAACATGAATGGCAAATTTTTCTTTCTGATTCAGCTAATCCAGATGAAACACTAGAAGTATTAAATTATAACCGTTTCTCAAAACAACCTATTTTACTCGTTTTTACTGCTGGAAATTTTGCTAAACAACTCGAGGCGCTTCCTGATGAACAAGTCATCACCAAAATCATGGCGATATTGAAAAAAACTTATGGGAGCAATTCTCCCAATCCCACTGCTTATTTGATTACTCGTTGGTGGAATGATCCATTTTCGCGGGGATCTTATTCTTATCCACGTATTGGCTCATCTGAAATGAGCTATAAAATCTTAGCTAAGCCTATTCAAAATAAAGTATTTTTTGCTGGCGAAGCCACTTCCTGGGCTGAGCCAAGTACTGTAACAGGCGCTTATCTTTCAGGCCTAAGAGTTGCAAAAGAGATTGCACAAGTAGCTAAAAAGTCAGCATAAATATCAAGTTTTTTAGCTATAATAATTGAAAGAAGCACTATAAATTTAGTATGATTAGCGCCTAGAATTATTATTCTCATTATTCGAGCAAACTATGTCCAACATGAATACCGCTTTATTAAAAGCTGATATTCGACTTCCAGTCAGCAGCCTGGAAGCCTACTTACATCATATTAATCAAATTCCTATGTTAACCCAGGAAGAAGAATATGATTTAGCGAAACGTTTGCAAAAAAACAATGAAATTGCAGCTGCAAAACGGCTTATTATGTCGCATTTGCGTTATGTTGCGAGCGTTGCTAAAGGCTATTTAGGTTACGGATTGCCGCTCGCTGATTTGATTCAAGAAGGCAACATTGGCCTCATGAAAGCTGTTCGCCGTTTTAATCCTGATGTTGGCGTTCGTCTAGTCACCTTCGCTATGCATTGGATTAAAGCCGAAATTCACGAATATATTTTACGTAACTGGCGTATTGTTAAAGTCGCAACGACTAAAGCACAGCGCAAATTATTTTTTAATTTACGTAACTTAAAAAAACGCTTAGGTTGGATGACACAGCAAGAAGTCGATCAAATTGCTAGTGATTTGAAAGTAAAACCTGAAACAGTACGCGAAATGGAAATGCGGCTTGCCAATTCCGATACTGCTTTTGATGGTCACGATGATGACGATGATGAGCATGGATTTACACCAGCTGGCTTTCTAGAAGATCATCGTTACAACCCTGCGCAGCAGCTTGAGCAAACCAATTGGACTGAGCAATCCACTGACTCTATACATCAAGCACTCGAACAATTAGATGAACGCAGCCAAGAAATTATTCGTACACGCTGGCTGGATGAGAAAAAACTCACGCTGCAAGATTTAGCCAATCAATATCAAGTTTCTGCCGAGCGTATTCGTCAGTTAGAAAAAAATGCGATGAAAAAATTGCGCGCCGCGGTAGAAAAACAAATGCTTGGTGAAGTCGATTATTCCTAAAATTTGAATAAGCCCTGCTTATCTTTTAATTCTTCGGTCGATAAATTTAGGAATGGGGATGCTGTTAGTGCTTTTTTTATTGCTTCATCAGTCAATGGAAATTTCTTATCATCCCGTTTATTTAATCCGCTGCAAATAGCAATTAGCTTCTTCAAGCTTATCTTATCTGTTCTTGAATAAGAACTTTCTCTTTTCTCATTACTATGAATACCATTTCTTGCAAGAAAAATAAGTTTACTTAAATTATCCGTATTAACCTCTTTTTGCGCCGATTCAATTAACTTATCAAAATATTTTTTGATTGAGGATGGACGCTCCCTCAAAGAATCAACATCCATGCTCAGTACTCCTTCATTTAAAATTAATTTATCTTTTTGATTTGGTTGTTTATTAAAATCGGCAAGAATATTCTCAGCAATCTTATCATCAGGCATTTTTATCCCGGCAGCAGAAGTCAAATAGTTCGTCAAAAACAATAACAAATTACTCTTAGCACGCGCTTCTCGCGAACAAGCATAAAAACTTTTTAAATAATCAAAATAACGATTAGAAAAATTACCTTGCCCATCTTGTTGATGAAACCCTTGTTCTTCTTTTCTAAATGAGAAAAGAAATCCTTTTGGTGCCATTAAATTGGGCTCGATCAGCATTGTACCTATTGGATGATTTAAAGAAATAATTCGTGCACAACCTAAGAAACGCCTAGAAAAATCATTATAAGTTTTCATATCATGGTGCCAAAAAATCAGCTTGGTACCCGGCGCTTGTATTAATATCTCTTCTAGTTTTTTGGCTAAACCTGGCGAATATTTACAATAAGACAAATCTATCGTCAGCTGATAATTTTTAGTAATGATGTCTTTTTTTAGTTTTTCTAATAAAACCTCAGGATTAGGACAAAGTGATAAATCAAGTATATTTTGCTTATTCATTTTAGCTTTTTTGTTTGATAATATTTCTTCGTCTGTCATTTTTTGGTAAGCAAAAAACTTCTGCTTATTATCAATCGATGGAATAACCATTGGCTTATAACCAACGCGTTTTGCAATGTAATCGGTAATTAATGGCTCTCCAATACCCCCGCCTACCAAAAAATCAATGCGTTGTAATGCTGCATCTTGTAAGACAGATAATCCTGCAAACGCATCCGGTAACACCAAACGAGTTAATGATCCTGATAAAGTTAAAATGATGGGTGTTGTTTCATCATGATTTTGTAGATTATAGTCAGTTATTATTTTATCAATCTTCAGTAAATCGCCGCGGGTAAATTGACATTTACCAGTATATCCATTCACACAATCATTTATATTTTTTTGGTTAAAATCAAATCCGATCAACGTTATCGTTTTACTAGCTAATTGTTCTTCTTTTTCCATTTTTTTGAGCAATGTTCCACTGCCGCAACCACCATCAATAATAACGGCAGATTGATTTTTTTGATTCGTGATAGTTTTAACTGCTTCAATAATTTGTTGATGCAATACATCATAAAATGAATAAGGATCATATTTTGAATAAATATCGTGTTCGCTTAATTCATACCAATTCAAATTTTCGGAATTTAAACGAGAAAAAATTCTCACTTCTTTTGCATTTAACATTAAAAATAAATTTTTTAAATTTTCAATTTGATCTATCTTAACCGTCACAACTTTATGCTGCAGCTTTCCATTTTCATCGATCCATTTAAGATATAAAGCTGCACTTGATACATCTTTTTTATTGTCAATATTGTTTGCTACTAATAACCTGAATTTTTTAATGTTCGTTGATATTTTAAGTTCATGGGCAATATCACCAATCACTTTTAAATCAAAATAAACGAATGGGCTTAAAGATGGCTCTTCAAATAAATCATGACGCTGACTTTCACAATAGGTATTGAAAAACTCCGATTCAAAAATATTTTTTCGTCCATTCACATTAACTTCTCCTTTTGTTTTACAAAAAGATTAGTTTAAGCCACCTGTGAACTGCTATTGCGTAATTGATTAGCTTCACTCATTAATGCTAAACGCACCGCTTCTAACTTCGACATTTTTGCGGCACGCAACACTTCATACACTTCGGCAAGCTTAGTTAACAACTCTGCTTTTTTAAGTTTATCGGCTTTATTGCCTTCAGGAAGTTCACGAATTTCTCGCAAAGTAAACGCGATTTCTTCCCAATTATAAGCGGCAACATAATCACGCGGCGCAAGACGTTTATTCATCGCTGCTTCGCTCGTATTAGGTTTAATATCTAATATCACAGCTTTAAAACGTTCTGCCGCTTCCATTAACAGTTCGATCCGCTCTGTTAATGAGCCTCTTTGTGTATCATCTACATGAGGGTAAAATAAAAGTGCCAAAACACTATCCTCCTCTTTTATTCTTAATCACTTCTTTCTCGTTATTCTGAGTATAGACGAGATAAAAATATAGGTTTATTTTTGCATAGGAATCGAACAAGCCAATATATTGATTTTATGAGTTTATTTATATAAAAAATTCGGGTTCGCTTCAATCATTTTTACAAAACAATTTAAACTATCTAAGATGATGTTTTTGTTGGATAATTTTTAAATTATGCCTCTTATCCTTTTCATCCCTATTATTATCTTAATTTATGCACACTTGGCAGACCCTAGAAGGATATTACAACTATTGTTGTGATCACATAGATATGCAAAGCTAAAGGCGTCTAAGAAAAGGAAAGTTCATGCAATATATCAAATATTATTTTGCAAATCGTCAGCCATTATGGCGATTTGCATTTTGGTTCGCATTAGCAAATGCAATGTTGTGTTGGTTAATTGGAATAAGATTTTTGACGATTATTCTTGCGTCTAAAACATTATTCGCAACCAGTTTTTACGCATATACGTCTGTTTTTGGCAAAGTATTTGTACTCGTTTTTGCAGCAATATCATTTCTAGGACACTTATCTTTACTTGCATTTTTGCCCATTTATTTAATTGTGTTACCGTTAATTTTGCTAATCAATCAGCGCCAAACCGTTTTTGCAGTAGCCATTGTGTTAAGTGCAATGATTGCTGTGATATTACTCATCGATAGTTACGTTTTTAATTATTTTCATTTTCATCTTAATCTTGTTCTTTTGAAGATTGCATTTGGATCAGACTATAATTTCGTCGCTTTTCTTGATTTATCACGTTATGAGTTGATGCTAATCATCGGAATGTGTTTGTCGATTTTTTTGTTTGAAGTCGTTCTAGCATTATTAATTTGGAAATGGATTATTTTAAAAAATCGCTGGCACATCGAGGTGAAATTATCAGCAGGACTGATGGGCTGTCTTGGTTTTTCCTATATTATTTTTATTCTTTCTGTTTCAAGTGGAAATAATGTGTTTGCGCAACAAACACCGAATTTACCACTTTATAATCATTTTTTGGCTGTGATATTGCCTATAGAAAATAGTTTTGCATTAGTCGAGCGTTTTAGTGAAACACGTTTTTCACAGCCATTGTTTCCTGTCGCACCACTAAATTATCCTTTGAAGCCACTCCATTGCCAAGCAAAGACGCGTCCTTACAATATTGTCATGATTGGTATTGATACTTGGCGATTCGATGCACTTAATAAAATTTTGACACCGCAGATTGAGAAGTTTTCAAAAATCGCATGGCGTTTTAATCATCACATGAGCGGTGGAAATTCAACTCAAGCAGGATTATTTTCTTTGTTTTACGGATTGCCTAGTAATTATTGGACATCGATGTCGCAACAAAAACAAGGCGCCATTCTTTTTTCGGAATTAAAGAAGCAGCATTATCAAACAAAGATCATTTTTAGCAGTGATATGATCCCGCCATTTAATGAGAATGTTTTTTATGGCATCAACCCGCTAAGAACGTATCATGCGCCCGGCGAGACCATTGCAGATCGTGATCGTTCAGTGACGCGTGAATTTAAGAATTATTTAAACGAACGGAATGCAAAACAGCCATTCATGGCGTTTTTATTATACGATTCCGCGCATGGTTATTGTGACAAGCAAAATTTCCAGAAAATTTATTCAACTAACAGTCGTGATTGCTCACGCATGGCAGTTATTAGTAAAAATAATGAAGCAGAAATTATTAAACGATACAAGAATGCTATTCATTTTATCGATGAACAAGTTGGACAAGTTTTAGATGCGCTAAAAAAGCGTCAACTGTTGAATGATACAGTTATTATTTTAACTGGAGATCATGGCGAAGAATTTGATGATAACAATTTAGGATACATTGGGCATGGTAGTAACTATACGGCTTATCAAATTCAAACGCCGCTTATTGTTTATATGCCACGTCAATCTCCGAACACATGGTCGTATCAAACAAGTCACTATGATGTCACGCCTTATTTAATGAAGCATTTATTAGGATGCAGTAATTCTCTAAGTGACTATAGCATTGGAAAGGATTTATTAAACCCTCAGGAACCACCTTATCTATTGGTAGGTAGCTATATCAATATGGCAATCATCGAGAAAACAAGGAGTATCACGCTTTTAACATCTGGCAATATTCGCATTGCTGATAATCATGCGAATGAGATTTCAGATGCCAAGCCGAATATGACATTGCTAACAAATGCCTTGTTTGATATGAGGAAATATTATCGGCATGAAAATCATTAAACATATTCAAAGAGACACTGCCATTAAGTTAAGAGTATTTCTGTCATGCCAGCATGCTTTTAGCTG
>CAZKUQ010000021.1:15059-20209 GCA_964555965.1 uncultured Coxiellaceae bacterium | reverse complement strand
TTTTCTAAATCGAATCTTGAATCTGTCATGATGTGTCTCGTTTGTGTGTATTGGAATTATAATTGTGCAAAAATTATCACAGGCTGATAAATCAAAGTCAACAGAGATTTTTATAACCTTATAGTATGAATAAGCGCTCTTTAACATATTGAAGAATTGCTAAAGAGACCGGCACTTGTTAAAATTTTGCCAATTAAATCGCCAGATTTTGCATGGGCGTTGGTTGATGGAAGGCGAAGAAGTACAAGATTGCAAAGGAAGATGAAATAAATCGAGGTGCTAATGATTAATACAGTATTCAATGAATTAGCGATTTTACTGGTTTTATCCGTTGTGTTTGGATTGTTAGCAATAAAAATACGCCAACCGCTGATTTTATCTTATATTTTAGTTGGTGTGATTGCAGGGCCTAGTTTTCTTGGCTGGATCACGCCTCATAGTGAAATTGAGGTGTTAGCCAGTTTTGGTGTGACATTGCTATTGTTTATTGTTGGATTAAGGCTGGATTTAGGCTTAATCAAAACATTTGGTCGCGTAACAGTGATCATCGGATTGGGTCAAATAGTGTTAACAACATTCGTTGGTTTCATACTTGGCATCATGATGCAAATTCCATTGAGCCAAGCATTTTTTATTAGCGTCGCACTTACTTTTTCCAGCACGATTATTATTATCAAAGTACTGTCTGACCGCTATGAATTGGATTCACTTTATGGACGCATTTCGGTAGGCATCTTAATTGTTCAAGATTTAGTGGTGATTATTGCCATTATGTTAATGTCATCGCATGGTTTGCATCGAATTATTTCAGCTCAAATTATCAATGATCTTTTTTCATTGACATTAAGAGGCATGGGATTTCTTGCTGTAATAGGTATCTTCATGCGTTTCATTTTGCCATTTTTCATTGAACAATTTGCAAGTTCTCGTGAGTTACTTATTTTGTTTGCATTGTCATGGGCTGTGATGTTGGCAGTGGTAGCAGAATATTTAGGATTTGGTAAAGAGGTTGGTGGCTTTTTAGCTGGTGTATCGCTTACTACAACGCATTACCGAGAAGCAATCGCATCGCGTTTAGAAACAGTGCGAAATGTATTGTTATTATTTTTCTTTTTAAATCTTGGTGCAATGCTGCATGTTGTTGCATTAGAAAAGCTTATTCTTCCTGCCATTGTTTTTTCAATCTTTGTTTTAGTGATTAAGCCGATTATTGTGATGGTATTAATGGGACAGATGCGTTTTCGTAAACGTACTGGATTTTTAACTGGATTAACCATGGGACAGTTGAGTGAGTTTTCATTAATTTTGGCTGCGTTAGGCGTTAATCTTGGTTACCTCGATGATACTTTGCAAAGTTTAATTACCTTTGTTGCCATGATTTCAATTGGCGTTTCAACTTACTTAATGGCTTATGCTAGCAAAATTTATGAATGGATCAGCCCATGGCTAAATTATTTTGAACATCGTGTTTATTATCAAGAAGACACTTACACGAGTGATGGTGATGCTAGCATAGATATTATTATTTATGGCTTGGGACGACATGGCGACTATCTTGCGAATCTACTTAGTTCGCAAGGATTTCGCATTCTCGGCGTAGATTTTGATCCACGCAAAGTTCGTGCAACTACACATCCTAATATCAATATTCGTTATGGTGATGCAGAAGATGCAGAGTTTCAAAAAACATTGCCATTTATAAATGCTAAATGGATTGTCAGTACGATCCCGCATAGTGAAACGAATCGCATGTTAGTGGCATCGTTACGTGAGCTTAGATTTCCAGGCAAAATTGCATTGAGCGCTTATCAAGAAAGTGAAATAGAGATGTTGAAGAAATTGAACGTCGATGCTGTTTTTGTTCCTTATCGTGAAGCAGCGCATTCTGCAGCCGAGTATTTAGCAACGGATATGCGGGTATGATATGTAGCGATTTTCCCTCGTCATCCTCGCGAAAGCGGGGATCTTTTTAAAATCCACAAGATTCCCACTTTCGTGGGAATGACGTAATATTTTTGCGGGAATGACGAGTACTCAATTTTATTTTCCCGCACGTTTACGTTCATGTTCCTTCAAAAACTTTTTACGCACACGAATTGTTTGTGGCGTGACTTCAACTAATTCATCGTCTTCAATAAATTCTAACGCTTGCTCAAGAGAAAAATGAATGTGCGGCGTTAAAATAATATTTTCATCTGAGCCTGCGGCACGAATATTAGTAAGCTGTTTTGCTTTGCAAACATTCACCACTAAATCATTATCGCGTGAATGGATGCCAACGATCATCCCTTCATACACTTCCACTTGTGGGCCAATAATCATGCGGCCGCGTTCTTGCAAATTAAACAGAGAATAAGCAAGTGCCATGCCTGCTTGATTGGAAATTAACACACCATTTTGTCGATGTGGAATTTCACCTTTTGCAGCTGCGCCGTAATGACTAAACACATGATGCATAATGCCTGTGCCAGAAGTTAACGTTAGAAATTCAGTGTGAAAGCCAATGAGTGCACGTGATGGAATAACGTAATCTAAACGTACGCGACCTTTATCGTCCGTTTGCATATGTTTTAATTCACCACGACGACTGCCTAATTTTTCCATGATCGTACCTTGATATTCACTTGGTACATCAATAGCAAGTGTTTCATACGGCTCATGAATGTCACCATCAACCATTTTAGTGATGACTTCAGGACGTGACACAGCAAGCTCATAACCTTCACGACGCATATTTTCAATCAAGATGGATAAATGCAATTCACCGCGACCGGAAACTTTAAATTTATCTGGGTCAGCTGTGTCTTCAACACGCAAAGCAACATTATGCATGAGCTCTTGATATAAACGTTCGCGAATTTTTCGGCTGGTGACATACTTGCCTTCTTTGCCTGCAAAAGGCGAGGTATTCACTTGAAACGTCATGCTAACAGTTGGTTCATCAACAGTTAATGCTGGCAGTGCTTCTACACAGGCAGGATCACATAAGGTGTCAGAAATTTTTAACTCATCAACACCAGTGATAGCAATAATGTCACCAGCATTTGCCATTGGCACTTCGCTGCGATCAAGACCAAGATATTCGAGCACTTGTAGAATTCTGCCTTGGCGAGTTTTTCCTTCACGATCGATAATGGTGACAGGCATGTTTGTTTTCGCACGGCCGCGTGTGATGCGACCAATGCCGATCATGCCAACATAACTGGAATAATCTAATGTACTAATTTGCATTTGGAATGGGCCATCAGGATCAACTTTTGGTGCAGGAACATATTTCACAATCGTTTCAAATAATGGCCTCATGTCTTCACTTTTTTGCTGCAAATCTAATGTCGCATAACCTAATAAAGCAGAAGTATAAACAACCGGGAAATCGAGCTGCTCATTAGTCGCACCCAAATTATCAAATAAGTCAAACACTTGGTCCATTACCCAATCTGGTCTTGCACCGGGTCTATCAATTTTATTGATGATAACAATGGGATGTAAACCTTGAGCAAATGCTTTTTGGGTAACAAAACGTGTTTGCGGCATGGGCCCATCAACAGCATCGACCAGTAATAAAACTGAATCCACCATCGAAAGAATGCGTTCGACTTCGCCGCCAAAATCAGCGTGACCAGGTGTGTCGACAATATTGATACGATAATCACCCCATTTGATGGCTGTATTTTTAGCAAGAATCGTAATGCCACGCTCGCGTTCGAGATCGTTGCTATCCATGATTCTTTCGGTATTGGTTACCTTTTTAGAAACGCTAGAAGTTTGTTGCAATAATTTATCAACGAGCGTTGTTTTGCCATGATCGACATGCGCGATGATGGCGATGTTACGTAATTTTTCTGCCACGTTATTTCCACCTGAGTGAGAGCGTTAAAAAGCCGTCTATCTTACCTGAAAAATAGGATAATAAGTAGTATCAGTTTTCAGAATAGATAAAATGTTGTGCTGCTTCATACTCTTCTGGTGTATTGATTTCTAAGGTATTTTCTGGTGTAAAACAAACACGAATTTTATAGCCATGTTCTAAGACACGAAGCTGTTCGAGTGCTTCAGTTTTTTCTAATGGTGTTTGCGGCAACGTACGATAAAGTTGTAAAAAGTCGCGGCGAAAAGCGTATAAACCGATATGATTAAATACAGGCACGTCAGATTGCGGTGTGCGAAAATAAGGAATCGGAGCGCGAGAAAAATAAAGTGCATTATGATGGAGATCCGTGATGACTTTAACAGTACCTGCTTCGCGATATTTATGTTCCATATCCAATGGATGAGCCAATGTGGTCATCTCAGGTGTTTCACCATCTAAATATGGCTTAACGAGTGCTTGCAGCATGGAAGGTTTGATGAACGGTTCATCGCCTTGCAAATTGATAATCACATCCATCTCAGGGTACTGCTCAGCAACAGCTGCGACACGTTCCGAACCAGTTGGGATATGTGGATCAGTCATTGCCACCTTGCCGCCAATTTGTGAGATCACAGCAGCAATTTCATGGCTGTCTGTGGCTACAACGACATCTGCTAGTATATCGCAACGCTTTGCATTTTCATAAGTCCATTGAATCATGGGCTTGCCTTGAATTGGCAGCAAAGGTTTACGTGGCAGGCGCGTGGAACTAATGCGGCTTGGAATAACGCAAAGAATTTTCATAGTTATATTCAGTTATTTTGAGCGGAATATCATAACCAAACTCGATGCTGGCATCAACTTAAGTCTACGAGTAAACTGATCACTTATGCAGACAAATGGAGATATTGAAATGGAAATGTTGAGCAAAATTCTCACCCTTTTGATTGGGATGATGCTAGTTGGTGTGACACAGGTAAATGCTGGAATGCCAAATGAAATCAATACAAAAGCGTTTAATAAAAATAATTCTGTTCTGCCAAAAGGTGCGCGAGTATTAGCAGGTGATGTTAGTAAAAATGAATTTTATATTTTAGATAAAACAGAGAAAGATCCAATTAAGCAAGATGCTGATATTAAACCAATTAAGGTTGCTGCTACCTCAACAAAATCACCAGTAAAATTAGCATGGCATGCCAAACTATCTCAACATAAGTTAGCGTTAAAAAAATCACATACGAAATTGCAGGTTGCTTTAAAAAATAAGCAAATATCTAAAACGAAATTGCAGGTTGCTTTA
>CAZKUQ010000021.1:0-14959 GCA_964555965.1 uncultured Coxiellaceae bacterium | reverse complement strand
AAAAATAAGCAAACATCTAAAACGAAATTGCACGTTGCTTTAAAAAATAAGCAAACATCTAAAACGAAATTGCACGTTGCTTTAAAAAATAAGCAAATATCTAAAGCTAAATTGATAGAAGATGAACAAGATCTCGCTGCATCAATTTATTGATTATTCTATGCAGACGAGAATCCATTTAATTCGTCATTACCACATTTTCATTCGTCATCCCCACGAAAGTGGGGATCTTATTCAAGAGATTCCCGCTTTCGCGGGAATGACATATTGTGGCACAAGAGATTCCTGCTTTCGCGGGAATGACATATCGTGGCACAAGAGATTCCTGCTTTCGCGGGAATGACATATCGTGGCACAAAATAGCAATTTAAAGGATATGTTTTATGTTTTCTTTCTTAAAACGGATTTTCTTGGGCGAACCGATTGATCCATTTAATCCAAAATCAAGAGAAAATATTGCGCTTATCACATTATTCGCATGGGTTGGTCTTGGTGCAGATCCTTTGTCATCATCTTGTTATGGTCCTGCGGAAGCCTATCTTGCATTAGGACAACACTCAAATTTAGCCTTATTTGTGGCGGTTATTACGATTATTACTATCTTTATTATTTCAATCGGATATAACCAAGTGATTGAATTGTTTCCAGCCGGTGGGGGTGGTTACAAAGTTGCAACAAAATTATTACATCCTTATGCAGGGCTGATATCTGGTTCAGCGCTTATTGTGGATTATGTGTTAACGATTGCAGTTTCAATCGCAAGCGGCACGGACGCGATATTTAGTTTTTTACCTCTGTGGATGCTTCCTTACAAAATCTATGTTGAGGCTATTACAATTATAGTCTTGCTGAGTCTCAATTTACGCGGAATGAGAGAAGCGATCCAGATTTTATTGCCCATTTTTCTTGGGTTCATGCTAGTACATATTGGTTTGATTATTTATGGCATATATGCGCATGCAGAAGGATTTGTTCGTGTTGTTCCTGCAACAATGCATGAAACATATCAGCTTAGTCAATCAGTCGGATGGTTCATGGTGATAGGTTTGATATTACATGCTTATTCACTTGGTTCGGGAACCTATACTGGTTTGGAATCAATTTCTAATAATGTACAGCGTCTTGCTGAGCCACGTGTTAGAACGGGCAAACGCACAACATGGTTTATGGCAACCTCATTAAGTTTTGTTGCAGGTGGACTCATTCTTCTTTATTTGCTTTGGTCAGTGCAACCTGTTCCCGGCGAAACACTCAATGCAACCGTTTTTCATTCTATTTTGGGCGACGGATGGTTTGGGCAATCATTATTAATTTTTACTTTGGAACTTGAAGCTGGATTGTTGTTTGTTGCTGCTAATGCAGGCTTTCTTGGCGGTCCTAGTGTGTTAGGGAACATGGCAATTGATAATTGGGTGCCAAATCGTTTTCGTCATTTTTCTAGTCGGTTAGTGGTGCAGAATGGATTAATCTTCTTTGGTTTTGCTGCATTAATCGTATTATTTTTAACATCAGGAAATGTGAGTACATTAGTGGTCTTATATAGTATCAATGTATTTATCACTTTTAGTTTATCATTACTGTCGATCAGTGTTTATTGGATTAAACATCGCACAACATCAGCTTGGAAATGGCATTTTTTACTATCTGCGTTTGCATGTCTTGTCACAACGACAATTCTTTGTGTGACCTTGTTTTATAAATTTACTTCAGGAGGTTGGTTAACGTTAATGATAACGTCGCTGATAGTTATCTTGTGTCTTTTTATTCGGCGTCATTATGATTTTGTCGCAAAAAAATTAGAAGGGTTAGATAAATTACTGGTTCAACCACTGGGTGTGGAAGCAAGTACGCCATATGCCATTGATCCTAATCAATCAACTGCCATTATTTATATTAATAATTATAGTGTCGGCATGCATACACTTCTGTCTGTGCTGCGAATTTTCCCTGGTCAATTCAAAAATTTTGTTTTTGTTGGTGCAGGTGTAGTTGATTCAGAAAGCTATCGTGGTGAAGTAGAATTAGAACAGATGCAATCAAAAGTGAATGATATGTTGGATTATTTTGTAAAATATTGCAGTCAATATCAGATTCCTGCTGAAGCACATGCTGCATTTGGTACGGATACTGTTCAGGAATTAGAATCAATTTCAGATATGGTAAGCGAACGATATCCAAATGGTATTTTCTTTGCTAGCAAATTAATTTTTAGCCGTGATTCTATTTTTACACGTTTTCTGCATAACCAAACGCCAAATATTTTGCAACATTACTTACATTTTAAAGGGAAGGAGTTAATGATTCTGCCAATGAAATTGTAATAGACTTTATTCAGGGTTGTGATGGATAGAAATTAATTTATAAATTTTTTGCTGTTTGCCATTAATATCGATTTGGCCTAATTCATCAAGTTTTGCTTCATCTTTTATTAAGCTGCATGTAGGTTCATCAATGAGAATAACATCACGCATTTCACGCGTTAATTCTTCTATTTTGAGCGCTGAGTCAACCACTTCTCCAATGACTGAATAACTTAAAAAATGTTTTGAGATGGTATGGCCAACAACAGCTTCGCCAGTCGCAATGCTAATGCCAATCGTAGTTTTAAAGTTAATTTTTTCTTGCATCGTTTTATTAAAATTATCTAAAGCTTCTATCATCTCAGCTGCACAGCATGCTGCATTTTGCTGATTGCGAATATGAGAAATGGGTGCACCGAATACTGCAATTAATCCATCACCCAGTAGTTTATAAACGTAACCTTGATGTTTGATGACAATATTAATCATGAGAGAAAAATATTTATTTAAATAATCAACGAGTGCTTTTGAATCTAACGTGTTAGTTAATTTAGTAAATTGTCTGATATCGGAAAATAAGACTGAGACAACTCTATTTTCAGCTTTTAGCGAAGGTTCTTCATTTGGTAGATTAACAAATTGATCGGTAATATCTTTCGGAACATATTTTTGAAATAGATCTAATGTTTTTTCATGCTTATTTACTAGGTCTTTTAAGCTATTCATTAACAGAAAATTGCTTTGTTCTTGTCGATAAATTTTAATTCCAATATCAATGATTTGCTTTAATTCGTCTTCATTCCAAGGCTTAGTGATATAGCGTAATACTAGGCCGTTATTGATAGATTTAATAATAGCATCGATATCGCTAAAGCCAGTGAGAATCATTCGAACTGAATGAGGATATTCAGGGATAACAGCTTCTAAAAATTGCACCCCAGTCATTTCAGGCATACGCTGGTCAGTGATGATTAATTCGACCTCATGTTGAGTTAAGATTTTTATCGCTTCCATCGCTGATGTAGCTGTATAAATTGTATAGTAGCGTCTAAATGCAGCGACAAACGCATCTAGATTAAATTGCTCATCATCCACATACAATATGGTTGGTTTTTTTACGCCCATCTTATTATCTTGCATTAATGACGGCATTGTCATGGCGTCACCGCTTGATTAATTGGCAGTTGAATAATAAATTCAGAACCTTGTCCCAATTGACTTTTAACTTCAATCTGACCTTTGTGATCATAAATAATTCCAAAAGTGATTGATAATCCTAAACCTAAACCTTTTCCTACATCTTTAGTTGTGAAAAAGGGTTCAAAAATTTTATTTTTATTTTCTTCGCTGATTCCAGTACCGTTATCCTTAATGGTAATAATAACATGATTTCCTTTCTTCTCAGTTTTAATTTTAATTTCTCCTTTCCCAGGAATAGAATCAATAGCGTTAGAAAGCAAATTCATGAAAACTTGGTTTAATTTACCAGGTAAACAATCAATTTTGGGGATGTCCCCATATTCCTTTATAATATGAATCCTGTTTTTAAACGCGTCGCTCATTAAAATTAATGTTGAATCAAGACCTTCGTGTATATCGAATTTTGACATGACATCAGGATCAACGCGGGAAAATACTTTTAATCCATTAATAATATCAGCTGTTCTATGCGTGCCTTCACTGATGCCATTAAGCAATTTTTTTGTTTCATCTATTGTGTAATTAATATCGATTGATTTTTTTAAGTCTTCTATTTGGTTAATTTTATCATTAATGTTGTCGCTACGCTTAATCTCAGCATATTTTTTTAAAATAGATACAATGTCACCAATATTTCTTTTTACAGAAAGTGATGTTGATTTTACAAAATTGATAGGATTGTTTATCTCGTGCGCAATACCGGCTGTTAATACGCCAATCGAAGCAAATCGATCATTTTTTTGTATACTTTCCTGTAATTTAACATTATCAGAGATGTCGTCAATTCTTACAACTATCCCATGCTCATCTTTATATTGTCTTAATGGGTAAATAACAGCACTTAGATAATTCATTGTTTCATCAGCATCGGTATGAATTATTTTATCAATAAATTGTGTGGAGTTGGATTCATATGAAGCGATGAAGTTTTTTTCATAGCTTTTTAAATAAGGAAACAATTCAAATATGGATTTTCCTTTTATTTCATCTATAGGTTTGCCAATGCTTTTTTCGGCTAATGAATTTACATGCGTAATAGCAAAGTTTTTATCAATGATTATTAACATTGACGGCATGAAATTAATGACATCACTTAATAATGCTTCAGCTTCTGTCAGTTTTTTGGAAAATAAGTTTGCTTTATTTAATTCAACCGACACTTTGTTTAATAAAACGCTTTGCTGTTGATTGTAATCAGCAATAATCCCTAACATTTTATTTGTTTCTGCTTCGACAGAGGTAAGTTCATCTGATCCTTCTTCGTTAACTCTGTGCGAAAATTGTTTTCTCGATGAAATATTAATGATATTTTTGTTGAGTTTTTCTAGTCTGCTGATGAAGAGAATGCGGATAGCATAAGATAAAAGAATAACAAATATAATGCCAAACCCAATAAATATTAAATTAAAATTACGAATAGTTTCCTTTCCAGCCAAGAAAACGTTGCGAGGAATATTCGCTTTGATCAATGCGATGGGTTGATTATCTATATCATGTAGTAATATATATCCATTGACTGTGTCACCATTTATGCTAGTAAATTCATTTTTATTTGATTTTGACATATCTACAAAAATATTTTGTAGATCTTTGTTTTGTTGAATTTTGTCGGATTGGTATAGTGTTAAGTCAAGATTAGTAATATCGCCAACCCTGTTTAACATTGCATTGGAAAATAATCGTCCCATCATCAATGCACCACGTGACGGGCCAGAATAGTCCGTTTTTAATATTGCATGTGATGCCACTAGATAAATACCGGACGGAAGTGAAATTAACCCTTTCACTTTGCTTTCGATAGTTGGTTGATGAACTAATTTACTGCTCGGTGATAAATAATCAGCTAATTTATCAGGCAGAGGTGTTTCCTTTGTTCGCGCTTCATTAACAGCACGCGAAAAAAATGGTTTTCCAGCAATATCGAAATATAACATCATGTCGACATCGGAAGCAGAAAAAACAGTGACTTGTAAGTTGGCTTGTACATATTCATTAAATTTTTCGGAATTTGTAGATTCATGCATGAATTGATAGGTATCATTCCAAACCGCAGTATCTTTAGTAAATGTCTCTACTTCCGTCACCAATTGAGCAACAGTTTTTTCAACTTGATTCATTTTATGGATAGTTTGTTTTGATTCCAAATTTAAATAGTTATCTAATAAAATAGTATTAGATACATAATAGATGATGCCGACCATCAGGCCCCAGGTAATTAAAATAATAATAGTAACAGTCGTTCTTAATCTCATCATTGTCCCATTTATTATTTATGATGTTACATATTCTGCTTTCTTTGGCAAAGTAATAATAAATTCTGTTCCTATTCCTAATTCGCTTTTAAAATTAATTGATCCACGTAATTCTTGAATGATTTCGCGTGAAATTGCGAGTCCCAACCCTGTGCCGCTGTCAGCTTTTTTGGTAGTGAAAAATGGTTGAAATATTTTTTTCTTGTTCTCATCGCTGATGCCTTTACCATTATCTTTTATACTAATAATGACATTATCTTTATCTTGAGAAGTCTTGATAATGATGTCACCTTTATTTGGTATTGCATCAATCGCATTAAAGATGATCGTCATAAATACTTGGTTTAATTTACCTGGGATACATTCAATTTCTGGAATATCGCTATATTCTTTTATTAAACTAATCCTGTCACCGCATTTGTACTTTAATATGTTAACAGTAGAGTTGATACCATCATGAATATTGACTTTCTTTTTAATATTTTCATCCATGCGAACAAATGATTTTAGATTTTTTACAATTTCATCCGTTTTATCAGCTGAGGCTTTTACTTTATCTAGTAATTGATTAGTTTCATTTAACTTATTGTCAATCTCATTGTATTTAGCAACGGTAACCAGTTGATCAAATTGCTTGGTATTATCCGAATCAGATTTCATAGTTGATAATTGATTGAATGTATCGATGAAGTATGAAATATTGTTTTTTAATAGTGGGATAACTGATTCAACGTAATTAATAGGGTTTATTATCTCATGTGCAATGCCAGCAGTTAACACACCGATAGAAGATAATTTATCATTTTGTCGAATTTTATCTTCGAGCACGACATAATCTGTGATGTCATCAATTTTGATTGCTAAACATTGATCTTTTTCCGGAAAACTCAATGGAAATATAACTAATTTATAGTAATGTGCAGCATCGCCATGCTGATGCTCAATTCGTTCTACTGTTTCAGGAGATTTTTTCTCGAGTGCATTTAAAATTTTTTCTTTATAGTTAACCAAAAACGGATAAATTTCAAATACGGATTTTCCTTTTAGATCATCAATGTTTTTTCCTAATGATTGCTGCGACAATGAATTTAATTGGGTGATAGTCAGATCTTTCCCGAGAATGATCAGCATGGATGGCATGAAATTAATTGTATCACGAAGTAATGTTTCTGTTTCCTGAAGTTTTTTAGAGAATTTATTAACATTATCTAATTCGGTTGAAATTTTATTGAGTAATATTTTTTGTTGGTCGCTATATTCTTCAATAGTAGATAGCATTTTATTTGTTTCTTTTTCTACAGAAGTAATTTCATCTTCACCTTCTTCGTTAACCCGTAATGAAAGTTCTTTCTTCGCTTCAATATTAATAATAGCTTTATTCAATTTTTCTAATCGTGTAATCACTATTCTTCGTAACAAATATGACAATACGATGACAAAAATGGTGCCGAATCCAAAGAAAATATAATTAAAATAAGTAATCGTGGTGATGCCAGATTGATAAATGGCACGTGTCATTATGCCTTTGATAATGGCGATGGGTTTATTATCAATATCTTTTAATAAAAGATATCCATACAATTCATCTTCGTTTTTGCTCACATTAACATGAATGTCATTATTTTTTAATGAATCCGAATAAACTCGTTTTAATTCTGTATTATTGGTTACCTCATTCATACGATACATGGTGAGTGGAAGTTTTAATATTTCTGATAATTTTTTTATTGTTTTATCATTAAATCGTCTAGCAAGTACCTGAGATCCAATAACAGGACCTGTACTATCACTTTTTACGATTGCATGGGAGGCGATGAGAAATATTCCGGAAGGGATTGAAATAAAGCCTTGGTAGCTGCTATCTACATTTGGTTGATACACCAATTTGCTGTTTGGCGTTAAGTAATCAAATAATTTATCTGGTATAGGTATTTCTTTTTCTCTTGTATCGTCTACTACTAACCCATAAAAATACTTACCATTCTTATCAAAATATAACATAACATCAACATCGGCTTGTCCCAATGTTTCTGTGGTAACCGTACCTTCTATGTATTCTTTATTTTTATCTTGCATGAATTGATAGGCATCATCAAAAATCGACCAGAATGCATCCATTTTACTAACTTCACCTAGCATTCTATCGATGGTCCCTTTGACTTCCTGCATGTGATTAATGCTTTGTTGTTGCTCTAATTGTAAGTAGCTATTGGTTAGCAAGCGTTTGCCTTCCAAATAGGTGACACTGAACATCAGTCCTAAAATAATTAAGATGATTAATGTCACTTTACTTCTCAATTTCATAACATATTCTCATGCCCTATAATGTTTTTTTAATAACTCTATATAAATCGATAGGTTCATCTTTGCCGCGAATTTTTGTTTGTCCAAGATGTTCAGTCTCAATGCAATTACTGACCATGCGATAGACAGAGTTGGTAATGAGTACGGTATTCGGCTTATCTTTGGTTAATTCAACTATTCTGGAGGCGATATTCACAGTATCGCCGATGGCTGTATAAGTAATGTATTGTTGAGATCCAATATTGCCAACGACTGCTTCACCCGAATTAATACCGATGCCTACATTGGCTGCGCAGCCAATCGACTCAACATGTTGAGCATTAAATTTTTCGATTTTTTCAAGCATTGATAAGGCACAAAATACCGAATTTTTCTGATTTTCAATAGATGATATCGGTGCACCAAATATTGCTAACATGCTGCCGCCGATAAATTTATCAACTACACCTTTATGTTCTTCTATACAATCAGCCATCAATGCGAAATAGTTATTAAGGTAATCATGAATTTTTTGCGGGTCACGATTTTTATAGAACTCGTCTATGTTGTGAATAGTCGCAAACAAAACAGAGATTATTCTGAGTTCACCATCAAATATATTTTCGATTCCTTGTCGAGAGTCTAGTGCTTCGTTAACGATGTGGTTCGGAACATATTTACGAAATAAATTCAGTGTTTTTTCTAGCTGATAAGATTTTTCATGCATGAGGTTAATCACCGCATGATTTTGTCGTTCTAAATGATATAGCTTGATGGCGAGGTCAATACTTTGTTTCAGCTCATTTTCATCCCATGGTTTAGAGATATATCTAAAAATTCGTCCTTTATTAATTGCATTAATGATGACATCGGCATCGCTATAGCCAGTCATAAACATTCTGATAGGGTTTGGGTATTCAGGAATAATTGCTTCTAAAAATTGAATACCAGTCATTTCTGGCATTCGCTGGTCAGTGATAATAACGGCTATCTCGTGGTTACGTAAAATCTCAATAGCACTTTTTGCCGAGGTGGCTGTGAAGATATTGTAATGTTTTCTAAATGCAGCGTAAAACGAATCAAGATTTTGTTGCTCATCGTCTACATAAAGAATATTGATATTTTTAACTGTATTATCAAGCATTTTTTATGTTCCCTGGTCCGATTTAATTATGCTAATTTCAGTATAGCAATAATTGTTTTATTAGAAGATTAAGCCAGGTATTCTTGGCATAACTGGTTGAAAAAAATAGAAAATTTTAAAAAGGCTACGGGTGGCGAGCATAATCAAATTAGATCATTTTTTATGCAAAATTAAGCTATTTTTTAATATAACGACCTGTGTTTTGCTGAGGTGGTGGTTCCTGATATAACACCATTCTTTTAGATGGTCTTTCATCGAATTGATTGTGTCATTAAGATTTCTTCACTAGTTTTCATATTAAGTTATGTATAAAAACAATGATCTTTCTTTTTGGTAACATTGGGTTCGTCATGATGATTTAAATACGACATTAATACTTATCTTTAATTTGCATGCAAAATTTTATAAATTCAGGCGCAATATCTTTGCGATTCATTTTCTTAACAAAGGATATCTAAAAAAATTTTTAGATATCTTGTGTGTTGCAAAGACACCAATACCATGAATACCTTGATGGGAATAAAATAATGACTATTCAGTCCATGTAGTCACTAAAAATTCCTACTGATGGAATAGTGTTAACATAGAATTAGAATGATAATTGAAAATGATTTGCATTTGATGGTGGAGGATAAAATAAGGCCCTGATAACAGGGCCTTATTTCTAGAAGCTACTTAGCAGCAGCTTTTGCTTTTCTTCTGCGACGTGGTTTGGCTTTTGCAGCTTTACCTTTTCTCGTACGCTTCTTAGCCGCCACTTTTTTTGTTGCTTTACGTTTTGTTGCTTTGCGGGCAACCTTCTTACGTGGTTTCGCTACTTTCGCAGCTTTTTTCTTGCTTCTTGCCATGACGTTTTTTTCCTTCCTATTGTTAACAATGAATAAATTTAACATTAGCATTGAGAAAAGTATAGAACTATTAGGGAAATTACTAATACGTGTTGCTACGCATCTTACATAATTACACTGAATACTTATATTTGAATTATAAAATTGATGTTTATTACTGAATAAACTGCAAATGACGCATTTACATTCTACAGCTAATTTATAGGTATTTTTTGATTTTTTTATAAATATTTTTTTTCAAAAGATGTCTTTATCATTTGAGTTAAGGTGTAGATAAATATTTTTATGATGATGTTGTCAATGTGTCTTGATGCATCTCATCATAATAAAAAAAAGTATTACCAGGTTGTTTTTTCGCATAATACATGGCGAGATCAGCATGTTTCTCCAAGTCTTCAATTGTGCCGCCATCTTGTGGGCAAACACTAATTCCGATGCTAAAAGAAGAAGAAATGTGATATCCATCAATGTTTGCTGGGATAGAAAGCGTCTCTAAAATCTTTTCTGCTACCTTATCGATGAGTTGTTTTCCGCGAATGTTGTTCACACAAATAATAAACTCATCACCTGCAAAGCGAGCAACCACATCAGAATCTTTGATGGACTCTTTTAACTGCTGAGCAATGTAAATTAAGTATTTGTCACCAATGTCATGCCCATAAGTATCATTAATGTTTTTAAAATCATCTGCATCAATAAAAAAGATGGCAAAATTGGTTCCATCACGCATGGATTTATCCAAGATCTTTTGAAAAATTTCATGGTAATAGAACCGATTTGGTAACCCGGTTAGCGTGTCATAATAAGCCATTTGGCGAAGATTTTTTTCTTCAGCACGTAATTTCAGCTCAATTTCACGTTGCATACCGACCTCTTTGAATAAATTTTTGTTGAGTTGAGATAGATGGCTTAATTCTTCAGTACGCAGGAAAATGCGATACTTGAGCTGTTCTTGTGTTAGTTCAATGATTTCCATTAGGGAGTTAAAAGCGGCGCCCATTTTGTTTAATTCATCATTACCGCCTACTTTAATGCGTTCTGAAAAGTCACTCTTAGTATTAATTTCGATGATTTTATCGCTAATCGTAATGATACGATCAACAATAAATGTCTTTACTAAATACCACATCGCTAGAATAAAAATGAGACCAATAAAAACAATGATAACGAGATAGCTGTGTATGGTCGTTATACCTTGATTAAAGAGCATGCGAGGTTTAGTGATTCGTAAAATACCGATAGGATTTTTATCAATATCGTTTACTAAAGTATAACCATAAATGATTTTATTATTGGCTGGAATAATAAAATAAGGCTCACCTTGCTTGAGTGAAGTGGAAGCTTGCTTTAAAAATGGGTCATTATTATTTGCAATTGGTAGAGGGAAAAAATGAACATCTGTATTAACAATCTCAGCTAATTTTCCTATTTGTTTATCAGTCAAAAAATAACCCATAATCAGTGTACCAGCTTTGGGTCCCTTACCTTGGCTGGTTAGGATAGGTTGCGCACTTAACACAACGTATCCTTCTCGCGTTTTCAAAATACCTGCTTTTCCATTTTCATTGTCTTGAATGTAAGTTTTTTGTGACTCAAGCAAATCAAGGAAGTCTCTTGGGATAGCAATAAATTTTTTCTTGGTCAAATCATAATTTTCTCCATAAAAAAAAGTGCCATCATTGCTGTAGAATAAAATCAAGTTAATTTTGGCATTTTCAAACGAAGTAAATGCCATATTAGATTGGATGAAGTTGGCATTTTTATTTTTCATAAAATGATAAGCATCATCCCATTGCGACCAGTCAACATTTAATAATTTAATGGCATATAAAATGTTGTTGAGAGTTTTATTTGTCTGTTGAATTGAATCAATTGTTTCATGGCGTTCAAGTTTAAGATAATTATTCATCAAGGTGTGTTTTGAATAAATAAAAATACTGACAGAAATTAACGCCCAGATGCTAGCTAGAATTAATAAGAGTTTTAGCCTCAACTTCATGAATAAATCCTTTTATTTATAAAATTGTAATGAGGTTCTGTTTATTAAACAGAATAACATTGATGACCAAACTCCATCAATTCAACTTATTTTCAATACATTTTGCTGGTAAACTAGGCGCCATCTTTTAAAACTAATTAAAAATGGGTAACAATATGATTATACAGCCTAAGATTCGAGGATTTATTTGTACAACTGCGCATCCGATAGGGTGTGCTAAAGCTGTTGAAGAACAAATTGAATATGTTAAATCTCAAGGTCATTTTAATGGGCCTAAAAACGTATTGGTGATTGGCGGATCAACAGGTTATGGCTTAGCAAGCCGTATTGTCCCAACTTTTGCAGCAGGTGCAAAAACAATCGGTGTGTTTTTTGAGCGTGAAGCAGATGAAAAACGTACAGCAACCCCCGGTTGGTATAATAGCGCTGCATTTGAAAGAATGGCTCATCAGGCAGGTTATTATGCTAAGAGTATTAATGGCGACGCGTTTTCCAATGACGTGAAAGCTCATACGGCAGAACTAATCCGCAAAGATTTGCAAAAAATAGATTTGATTGTCTATAGCGTGGCGTCACCACGTCGTACTCATCCGACAACAGGAGAAGTTTTCTCATCTGTGTTAAAACCAATAGGGTGCTCTTTTTCTGGTAAGACAGTCGATGCATTTCGTGGTGAAGTGAAAGATGTCACGATTGAGCCTGCCAGTGAAGCCGAAATTGCAAATACAGTTGCAGTAATGGGAGGAGAAGATTGGGAAATGTGGATAGATTATTTAGCTAAGGAAAATCTATTAGCTGAAGGAGTCAAGACAATCGCTTATTCTTATATTGGCCCTGAATTAACACATGCCATTTATAAAGATGGCACCATTGGTAAAGCAAAAGAACATTTAAAAATGACTGCTGATCGACTTACGCAAAAGCTTAAAACATTGCATGGCGAAGCAATTATTTCTGTTGATAAAGCGGTTGTAACGCAAGCAAGTGCAGCTATCCCAGTAGTTCCATTATATATCTCTTTATTGTTTAAAATTATGAAAGCAAATGAAACGCATGAAGGTTGCATTGAACAGATTTATCGATTATTCAAAGAGTATCTTTATTCATCTCATCCCAAATCACGTGATACAGAAGGATACATTCGTATTGATGATTTAGAAATGCGGACAGATGTGCAAAAACAAATTGCCGAATTATGGCCGACATTGACTTCAGAAAATATTAACGAACTGACTGACGTGGTTGGGTATTGTGATGATTTTCATCGGCTGTTTGGGTTCAATTTTTCTGGCGTTGATTATAATGCAGATGTTGATCCAGTTGTGAAAATCGAATCGATTAAATAACATCAAGAGACCTCAACATTTTTTGGCGGATTCTGGAAAAAAATGAATGGTTGGACAGCCATTCATTTTGTGATTTTGTCCCATATAAAAATAAAATAAATATTCACTTGACGTCTCAATAAAATTGAGACATGATCACCGTCCCCTCACCAAGTAACAAACAATTATTTTCTTCACCTTTTCCATTCCTATTGTTATTTTTGAGCAAAATAATCGTTTTGTTATGTCATCTTAAGACAGTTAGCTGTCTTCCTATTTCAGTCTCATTCATTCTTTCTTCTCATTCATTTTTTAATTAATTTTTTAAAAGGAAATAATATGAAAAAATATTTATGTATTGTAATGTCTCTTCTCTTATCCATTTCTTGCTTAAATGCTTATGCCTATTCATCAGGTGTAACGTTGATGTCATCGAAAACTGAAATGTCACCAGGATTGCAAGGTGGATTTATTGAAAAACCAACATCTATCTCTTATGCTAAAAACCAAATGACAGGGAATGCGCACGCTTATGCTAAAGGCAGGAGTTCATTTGGCCACATGAAAGAAAATATTAAAATAGAAGGTGAACATGGTTATATTATCGAGAATCGTTCTGGTCAGCCGCAATATTATGAAATAGAAAAACGGTTAGTCTTGCAGGATGGGCGTTTTATTCGAAAACAAGATACTATTCGAATAGAAAATAATGCAGTCGATAAAGGCAATTCTGTTTCATTCACAAATCAATATTTTGATACGCCAGGGGGGTATCATTTCAATGTGGAAACGATTATTCGTGGCGAATATAACGATTACGCAAGAGATACCGGGTATATCACTGTGAATGCATAATATCCTCTTATTCAGAACTGTATCTGCATAGAGATGATTATCATTCGTGCTTTCAGGTAGGTTTGATGAGTTAACGCATAAACCTATCTGATTAGCTTCTAAAACATGTAAAAGAGGTAATATGAAGAATCAAACTTTTTTTATAATATGTTTCATTATTTTTTGGCTCCAAGATATTAGTTATGCACAACCATTGCCAAAAAACCTAGCTGGAACAAATACAATTAGCACTAAGTTTGAAGTGTCATCAGGTATGAAAGGCGGGTTTGTTGATAATAAAAAAATTAATTCAATTTCTAACGTAAACCATGATCAATTTCTAATTGAAACAAGCAAAGTTTGTCATCAAATAGAGCAAAAATTAAATTGTAAAAATGGAAAAATTACTAACATAGATTATATCGGTGATGTGTTATTGTCTCACATGACCATATCAGACAATCTTAATGTGATAGGTAACTTAACTGTTACAAATAGTGATATGAATAATGTGAATGTGATGGGTAATGTCACCGCAAAAAACTCATCAATTCATCGTTCAGCTGTTATCCATGGCAATGCCAAATTAAATCATGTGATATTTTATGCGAATGCCTTTATTTCCGGAAAAATAGATGCTCAGAAAACCCAATTTAATGGGATAGCAAAAACAATAAGCTAGTCATTTTACCTATTAAACATAAGAATTTATTCTTTGTATGTGACAAAAATTGAAAAGTGACGTAGATCAATGTTGTCATCCTGAGCGAAGCG
>CAZKUQ010000020.1:0-20560 GCA_964555965.1 uncultured Coxiellaceae bacterium | reverse complement strand
CATTAAAACAATCTTCAAAAGCATTTTTTCGAATAATAAATTCGTGTAATGATGTTATGATGTATTAAATTAATTTGATGGGATGATGTGTTATGCAATTTTTAAAAATCATCATTTTATTTTTTATTTCGTTTGCCGTTTACGCAACAGACATCACTCATCTTGTCGTGTTTGGCGATAGCATGTCTGATCGCGGCAACACAATATATGGCGGATTTAATCGCTATTCGAATGGCAAAGTGTGGCCTGAATATTTAGCAGAATATATTTGCCGCGATTGTTTGCAAGATTATGCATGGGGTGGTGCTAGATCTGATGCGGGCAATTATAACGGGTTTAATTGGTCAGGATTGTCGTGGCAAATTGATCAATTCAAATTAACTTCTGATCCAAACAAAACGCTTTTTATCATTTGGATTGGCGCCAATGATTTAATTAATGGGAATGGTTCTCGCACAAAAGCAACAAAAAATATAGCTGTTGCTATTAATAAATTAACTGCAAAAGGTGCGAAAAATATTGTCGTATTAACTTTGTTAGATTTTACTAAAGCACCTGTTTATAACAACCCAACGCTTCCTGATTATGCAAAATTTTCAAAAATAAAAGATAAAGTTCAATATGAAATTGCCGAATTTAATCATGCATTATTATCTGAAGTGATACCAAAAAAATCGGCTAATTATTCAGTAAAAATTATTCAGGCGGATGATTTTTTTGATTATCTTTTCATGAAAAAAATATATAAAAATACGCGTGACCCTTGGTTGGGAACATATTATTTTCCCGATAAAAATGGTTATTTATGGTGGGATGCTTGGCATCCTATGACTAGCGTACACGAAAAAATGGCTAATTTTTTAATGCAGGAATTGAAAGAAAATAATTATTATTTTGTAAACAGACCCTAATTAAAATTTATTAAGATATTTGATAAATGTAGAATGTTATAGCGCCAACCATCTGAATAAATATAAAAAAATTTTTTATATGTCATGAGAGATATAATGGAATGATCCACGGAGGATTGCCATGAATCTTCTCATGAAATGGACATTCATTTTTGCAGCGCTCATGTTGATTACTCAAACGGGTCATGCGTGGACGATAGGATCAAAACAGCGTGTTAACGGGCCATCAATTCATTCCACTTATTTTTTTACGGCGAATAATCAATTTAATAATGTGCATGCACAAATGTATGTTGGTGCGTGGGTGAATGGCACTTGCCAATATGCAGCTCATTACGATATGGGAAATGAAATATTACGCACAGGAAATTATATTAATATCGATGCATTTAAATTGCAGTCGATTATTGGCGGTAATTACAGCTGCATGACAATTTTCTACACGTCGCGTCAATTAGTAATGGAAACATTTCAGTTGCAGTGGAATGGTAGTAATTACATCAATACCATTCCTGCAACAGCTGAAGTGACGATTATTTAATTCTCTTGAATATACGCGAGCAGCTTATCTAACTCATTCAAATTGCGATAATGAATGACTAATTTTCCTTTACCTTTTGCATTACATTGAATAGCAACGCGCAATTTGAGCTGATGCGATAACTTTTCTTGCAAATGCATAATATCAGGATCAGTGGTTTTAGCAGATTTTTCTGTTGGCGGAGTTTGTAATCTTCGTACCATATTTTCTGTTTCACGTACCGACATGTTGCGAGAAACGATGAGCTTTGCTGTTTCAAGTTGAACAGATTCAGGAAGCGTGATGAGCGTGCGCGCATGGCCCATTTCAAGCATACCGCGTTCAAGCATATGTTTGACTTCTTCAGGCAGCGCGAGCAAGCGTAATAAATTGGTGACACTCGTGCGTGACTTGCCGACCGCCTCAGCTACTTGTTGATGCGTCATGCCAAATTCTTCGATTAAACGCTGCAACGCGATGGCTTCTTCAATCGGATTTAAATCTTCACGTTGAATATTTTCAATCAACGCGATGGCAATCGCTGCTTCATCGGGAATGCGGCGAATGATCGCAGGCACTTCAGTGAGGCCAGCTAATTGAGCCGCTCGCCAGCGTCTTTCACCGGCAATGATTTCATATTTATCGCCAACAGGTCTAACAATAATGGGTTGGATAATACCTTGCGTACGAATTGAATTGGCTAAATCTTCCAAGGCTTGTGGATCCATGTCGCGTCGTGGTTGATATTTGCCGCGTTTGATTTGCCCAACAGGTAATTGACATAGCTGATCATTATCAAACTGTTTCATTTCTGTTGGTTGTGTTGCTGCATCCGTGCCAGTGTAAGCAAGCAATGCATCTAATGATTTACCAAGACCACGTTTTTTTACCATAATAGAATCCTGTTATTCTCAACGTAAACATATTAATCAATCATGGAGAGAAATGGAATGACGTTGCCTCCAGTTGTTCGAGTTTTTTTTGCAATCGATCTGTCTTCTGACATCAAAGAAAAAATCGGTGGGTTTATTGGTAGCCTTAAAAAACAAGCAAAATCTAACGCGATTCGTTGGACCAAACCAGAAAATTTGCATATCACGCTACAATTTTTAGCAGAGGTTCGTTCAGAACATTTGCCTCAATTACTCGATCAGGTCAGAAAAAAATTAGCCGGCACGGCTAAGCCGCAGGTGTTGTCATTTGGTGAGATACATCTGTTTCCCAATCCTTTTCGACCGCGTGTCATGGTGCTAGAGGTAATGGAACAGGCTGAACTGGCTAAGCTCTCTGGTCTGATTGGAGAAGGAATAGTGGCAGCAGAATATGCGATTGAAGATCGTCCTTTTCGCGCCCATTTAACACTAGGCAGAATTAAACATCCTGAGATGGATTTACATTTTTTAAATGAGCTGCCAACACTTAAGCTTGATCAAATTAATATAACGGAAGTCGTGTTATTTCGCAGTGAACCACAGCAAGATGGATCAATTTATATGCCTATTGAAAGAATTAAATTATAGCAGGGCTTGCTTTAAGCTTGCCCTGCGGGTCTTCTTAAAGCAGGACAAGCAAAAGTGCTATAAAATCGGGCACATTAACTTCAAACCAGTTCGATCGTCATACTCACGATTGATGCGCGATGTAAGCGGAATAATCGAAATTTCAGCGGATGGGCCAACGGTTGCGCTCATAATATGGCCGCCAACAACGTTATATTCTTCTGTGCCAAGTGCGGCGTGAATATGAATAAAACGTTTGCCATCGACCCAAGCTATATTCCCATTTAGCGAAATCAGCTCATACATACCAGAGAATAATTTAGTTTGATATTGTTTCGTTTCCAGGTTGTAATAAGCGACAGTCACATCATCTAATGCGCCAAGACCACTAATAGAAGCCGCTTGAAGATTAGCGTCATTTGCTGCGCGTAAAATACTTTCGAACAAATTTTCGCCGATTTTTAAAGCTAAAATAAATGGTTTTTCAACATTAGCAACCAATTTTCCGGAAAAGGAATCGATAATAACTGTTTGAGTTGTTGTCATAAATAATTCCAATCATTGATTAATACGGCTGCGAATTGTAGCATTTATTTGCGAACTTTTCTGATAAACAGTAGACTAAAAAATATTATGAAAAATATATTCCACGTTATTAAAGACCCTGTTCATGGCACGATGCAATTCACCTCGGCAGAAGATGCATGGGTGAAACCATTTATCGACAGCCCGCCTTTTCAACGGCTACGCCACATCAAACAACTTGGCATGGGCGATTATATTTTCCCTGGTGCGGTGCATACACGATTTAATCATTGTATGGGGTGTTGTTATGTTGGCAGCCAAATTGCGCAAAAAATTGGATTAATCGATGCAGATAGACAATTAGTGATGATTGCCTGTTTGCTGCACGATGTCGGCCATGGGCCTTTTTCTCATGCTTTTGAAGGGATTTTTCATGAAAAATCTATCCTCCACGAAGATTGGACACCGTATTTTTTAAAGGATTATGAGACACAAGATTTTTTTGCCAATTACAATCTGCTTAATCCCAAGCATCATCTCACTGAAGAAAAATTTAATGAAATTGGCAACATGATTATGCATCAGCCAGTTAAAAAACAGCTTCTGGCGGATATTGTTTCTTCTCAATTAGATGCTGATCGTCTTGATTATTTGTTACGAGATAGCCATTTTTGCGGTGTTCGTTACGGAGAATTTGATTTTCGTTGGATGCTGCATTGTTTGGCGATTGTCAATTCAAAACAGGGCGATCGATTAGGTATCACGCATAAAGGTGTTGGTGTTACCGAACATTATTTAATGGCACGACGTTTATTAACACGCAACATTTGTCATTCACAAAAAAAATTAGCGATAGAAGAATATTTAGTTCAATTACTGGCAAATCTCGCCGAAAGTTTAGAATTTCATGCGCCTTACAAACACATTCGTCACACACGATTAGGTGAATTTTTAATTGCAGCCAATCGATTTAATCAAGAAGCTGAACGTGGCAATGCGGATGAATTGAAGCGAAAATTTATCGAAGAAAATTTTGCAAATTATAAAGAATTATGTGATTACGATGTTTATGCCATCATTAAACAATTGGCGCAACTATGTGATTCTCATGCAGCAACGCAAATCGCGGCGCGCATTCAACACCGAAAAATGCCGAAGATTTTGCGATTAAATTACGCCAATGTTGATGTCGCGCAAGACGAATTAAATGAATTTAAAAAGAAATATCATCACCAATATCAACATTGGCAGCTCATATTAATTAAATCACCGCATCGTTCATACAGCGGTGAAGATGATCCGATTTATGTAGTGAATGAGCATGGTGTGGTGAATCCAATTAATGATTATTCCATTATGATTGATGCCATTTCTGATCGATTAGAACATGTTGCATTTATTGCAATCGATAAAATGATTGCCGAAGAAAAACCAGTGATTGATTTTACGCGCCATATACAAAAGGCAGCGACAGCGGTTTCGATTTGATATATTATGTCATCCCCGCGAAAGCGGGGATCTTTAATGATTAGAATAGATTCCCGCTTGCGCGGGAATGACCCATGCCAATTAAAGTTAAAAATGAGGCCTGAAATGTCCTTACAAGTTGTTATTCTTGCTGCAGGTTTGGGCAAGCGTATGCACTCGCGGCAACCCAAAGTGCTGCATGAATTAGCGGGAAAATCATTGTTGTCGCATGTGATTTCTGCAGCAAAAACAATTGCGCAGACGAATAAACCCATAGTGATTTATGGCCATCAAGGTGGTCAAGTTCGTGAAAAGCTAGCTCAAGAAAATGTCATTTGGATTGAACAAAAAGAGCAACTGGGTACGGGTCACGCACTGCAACAAGTGCTGCCACATATTGCGGATAACGCAAATATCTTAATTTTATATGGCGATGTGCCCCTCATTTCACCTCAAACATTGAAAAAATTAATTGAGCAAACAGCCGTTGTTTCAATTGGCATGTTAACAGCAAATCTACAAAATCCAACTGGTTATGGGCGTGTAAAACGCGATGAAAAAAATCACGTGATAGGTGTTATCGAAGAAAAAGATGCGACACTCGAAGAACGAAAAATTCAAGAAATTAATACAGGCATTTATTTTGTTCCTGCCATGTATTTAAAAAAATGGCTGCCATTATTGCATAATAACAATGCGCAAAAAGAATATTATTTAACTGATATTATTACGCATGCACATCAAGAAAAAATTCCGATACACACGGTTCAACCGCTGCAACATGAAGAAATTTATGGGGTGAATGATCGCGTGCAACTCGCACAACTCGAACGATTTTATCAGCAAAAAATCGCTGAAAAGTTGATGCTAAAAGGTGTCACCATTATAGATCCAGCACGTTTAGATGTGCGAGGCGACGTGCAAATTGGTAAAGATGTGACATTAGATGTGAATGTGATTTTAGAGGGAAAGATATCGATTGGTGATAATTGTACAATTGGTGCAAACACAATTTTGCGTGATGTAGTGATGGGTAAGGGTGTCGCGATTAAAGCAAATTGTGTGATTGAAGGTGCAAACATTAATGATGAATGTGTGATTGGCCCCTTTGCACGAATTCGTCCTGAAACAACGCTCAAAGATGGTGCTCATGTCGGAAATTTTGTTGAAATTAAAAAAAGTGACATTGGATTGGAAACGAAAATTAATCACTTAAGTTACATTGGCGACAGCAAAATTGGTGATCGAGTTAATATTGGCGCAGGAACCATCACTTGCAATTATGATGGCGCTAATAAACATAAAACGATTATTGGAGATGATGTGCATATTGGTTCAGACACGCAATTAGTGGCGCCTGTCACCGTTGGTGAAGGGGCAACCATTGCGGCAGGATCAACCATTATCAAAGATGTGCCGCCCAAGCAGCTGACATTAACGCAACGCATTGAACAACGCAGCAAAGAATGGAAAAGACCGCAGAAAAAACAAAAAGTTAGCGAAAAATAGCTGTTTTAAGCACCCCATAAGGTAAGTAATGCTTTTTACGAATATACTTAATAAGCGATATAAATTTCCGAGAATGAAAATGCAATCACTCAATAAAAATGATTATGATGAAATGGTACGAATTTTATCTACGCCACGAACAGTTGATGAATGGCGAGTTGCATTATCAAATCCAAATTCATTTGCTTACAAAATTTTTATGAATGCGGTCACGAATTATGTGATTGAGCATGCTATTTTGCATCACATTTTCGAAAAGTGGATTGAGCTACTTGTCAGGATGGATGCAAAAGAAAGAGAAGAAATTATCAAAGATCAATTAGCGGCTGCCGCGTTAGTTGAGAAAAAAATACAAGAAGCGACATTGCAAACTGTTCAGCAACCCATGTTATTGCCTGATAAGGTGGATGAGCTTAAACAAATGGCAGTGACACTAACACAAGAAATATCATTTTTGCATGAGCAACAAAAAATTCAGGAAAATATTATTAAGCAAGCAAATGAAAAAATTCCTGAAGAGATTAAAGAAATTAAAAAAATTGAACGCCAAAATCAATCTGAAGCGATTGAAAATGTGATTAGTAATTTAGGCACACCTATTTTGGATGATCAACAAAAAGAAATTGGTAGAAGTGTTGTGGATGATAATGGCAAGCATGCCATTAATTTAACACATGAAGATTTAGATCAAATAAGAAAAAATGCCATGATAAATGTGCCATTTCATGAAGATCATGTGTTGGCAGGCAGAAAAGATTTGGATGATGTCGATAAAATTGCTGCGAGTGTGATTCATGAACGAAATGTACGTCAAAACGTTCTGGGTGATTTTGGAAAGCATGCGGTGATACATCGTAAGGAAAAAAATATTGATAATGATAATTTAGTGCCATCTAAGTTTTTAGAGTATCTGAAGTCTTACACCAAAATACCTACTTTAAAAGTTGAAATGAAACAAGACGCAAAACAAAAATGGAAAGATGCTGTTGATCAAGTAATTAAGAAAAAACGTGCTGAACAAGAAGCGGAAAAATGTCAGTTAGTAATAGCTGTCAAAGAAGCCCAGCAAAAATTGGTAGTAGAAACATTAGAAGCGCTCATTCATCCAGAACAAGCCAAAAAATAGCTTTAAGCCCTGTCCAAAACCCCTCCCATTCTGTCTTTCCACGCGATATAATCCTCTCCCTAACCCTCACTACCATTAAGTTAAGGGTATTTCTGTCATGCCAGCATGCTTTTAGCTGGCATCCAGAGTGTTCGAGCTAGATGCCAGCTTTCGCTGGCATGACATATTGTTTAAGGTTAAAGATCCTTACTTAATGGCAGTGTTCCTAACCCTCTCCTCCATGCCGGAAGAGAGGGAAAATGATATTGAGGAATAAAAATAATGTGCGGAATAGTTGGAGCAGTTGCCAAACGGCCAGTCGCTAAGATGTTGTTAGATGGCTTAAAAAAGCTTGAATATCGAGGTTATGATTCAGCAGGTGTTGCGGTCATCGATAGCGAACATCAACTCAAGCGCTTGCGTGTGGTAGGCAAAGTACGCGAGCTAGAAAATGCCATGCACCCGCATCCGTTTCATGGCCAAACTGGCATCGCGCACACACGCTGGGCAACGCACGGGGCACCAACCGAGCACAATGCTCATCCTTTCATCTCACACGATGAATTTGCGCTGGTTCATAATGGCATTATCGAAAACCATGCGGCGCTTCGAGAACAATTGCGTGAGGAAGGTTATCAATTTCATTCAGAAACAGATACAGAAGTGGTGGTGCATTTAATTCATCGAAACTATTTGCAATCGAATGATTTATTAAAAGCGATACGTGCAGCAATCGAAGAATTAAAAGGCGCTTACGCATTAGGCATTATTTCCAAGCAGCATCCACACCGATTAATTGCTGTGCGTCATGGTAGTCCATTAGTCATTGGTAAAGGTGAAGGCGAAAATTATATTGCTTCTGATCCGCTGGCGTTAGTGTCAGAAACCAAAGAATTTATTTATCTCGAAGATAATGATTTAGCTGATATCACGCTCACCGATATTCAAATTTATAATCATGAGCAAAAGCGCATTAACCGTGATGTGCACACGTTATCAATTCAACACGATGCGGTTGAGCGTGGCGAATATCGTCATTATATGAAAAAAGAAATCATGGAACAGCCGGAAGCGATTGCTTCTTGTTTGGAAGGTCGATTGGCTGAAGGTCATGTGTTGTCTGGCATTTTTGGCCCAAAAGCCGAAAGCATTTTTCCGCAAGTTGAGCACGTACAATTAATTGCATGCGGTACGAGTTATCATGCTGCATTAGTCGCACGTTATTGGATAGAAACACTTGCTAATATTCCTTGCTCAGTTGAAATCGCTAGCGAATTTCGTTACAGAGATATTGCACCGTTAAAAAATAGTTTGTTCGTGACCTTATCACAATCAGGTGAAACTGCTGACACCATAGCAGCGCTGCGATTAGCCAAGAAGATGAATTTTTTAAGCACGCTCGCCATTTGTAATGTGCCAGGTAGTTCAATGACACGCGAAGCAGACTTGCAATTTCTAACGCGCGCCGGTGTGGAAATTGGTGTGGCATCAACAAAAGCATTTTTGACGCAATTAACGGCTTTATTTTTATTAGCATTAACATTGCGACGAGTGCATCAACCAAATGATCGTGAATTAGAAAAAGAATTGACACAACATTTGATGAATTTACCAGCGCTAGTTAAAAAAGTGTTATCACAAGATGTTACTATTTCAAATTGGGCAAAAGCATTTACTGATAAAAATCACGCTATTTTTATCGGACGCGGCACGTTGTATCCGATTGCGCTCGAAGGTGCACTCAAGATGAAAGAAATTTCTTATATTCATGCTGAAGGTTACCCATCAGGTGAATTAAAACATGGCCCGCTTGCATTGGTTGATAACAATATGCCAGTGATTGCAACAGCGCCAGGTGATGCATTGCTCGAAAAAAGTTTATCTAATTTGCAAGAAGTGCGCGCACGCGGCGGCAAATTATATGTCTTAACTGATCAAGTACATTTGCTGCATCAAGATGCGTTTGCTGATGCACATGTCATTGCGATGCCATCCATCCATCCACTTTTATCACCGATTTTATATACCTTACCGTTGCAATTGCTTGCTTATCATGTCGCTGTGTTGAAAGGCACGGATGTTGATCAGCCGAGAAATTTAGCGAAATCAGTGACAGTGGAGTAATGTGTTTTATTTAAAATCTATAAATAACAGTAAGTTACAATAACTGAAATTGTTAATGTGCTTATTGTCCTCTATACTTAAATATACTTAATATTTTCAAGAGAATTATTTTATGAAAAATTTAACCGCAATTTTTGAGCCAGCTGAAGAAGGTGGTTTTATCTGTTGGTTCGAAGAAATACCAGAAGCTATGAGTCAAGGTGAAACGATTGAAGAAGCAAAAGAAAATTTACTTGACGCATTAAAGCTTGTTCTGGAATATCGACATGAACAAACCGAAATTGAATTACGAACCAAACAAAGCAAAATTACAAAAGAAGAAATTCCACTAACTGCAATAAGATGAAAAAATAAATGAAATTAAAGGATTTAGAAAAGCATCTTAAAACACATAAATGTGAAATGAAGCGAGAAGGCGGTAATCATACAATATGGGAAAACATTTCAAATAAAAAAATTGCTTCTATTCCGAGACATAGAGAAATTAAGAACAATTTAGTAAGAAAAATTTGTAAAGAATTAGATATTCCCCCATTGATTTGACATAGAGACAATCCTTGGCCCATGATAAATAAATCCGGTATATACTTGAATTAACTTAGCACCAGCAGCAAATTTTTCTCGCGCAGATTCAGCATCCATCACACCGCCGACAGCAATAATTGGCATGTGATCTTGCACAATATCATGCAATTTTTTCACGATATCAGTGCTGCGATGCGCAAGCGGCCGACCACTTAATCCGCCAGTTTCTTTTGCAAATGGCGAAGCTTCGACACCGTCTCGAGTCGTCGTCGTATTAGTTGCAATGACACCATCAATTTGTTGCGCCAATAACACTTCGGCTGTCTCATGTAATTCTGCATCAGATAAATCCGGCGAAATTTTCACCACCAGCGGCACATATTTTTTATGAATTTCATGAATCGATTTTTGTTCTTGTTTTAAAGTTGCTAATAAAGAATTTAAATATTCGGCATGCTGTAAATCACGTAATCCTGGTGTGTTTGGCGAGGAAATATTAATCGTGATGTAGCTCGCAAATTTCCATAATTTTTGTAAACCAATCAAATAATCATCAATGGCTTTTTCATTTGGCGTGTCACGATTTTTGCCGATGTTTATGCCTAATATCCCGCGAAACTTTGTTTGCGATAATTGATTCGCAACATGATCGACACCTTTATTATTAAAGCCCATGCGATTGATAATGGCTTCTTCTTTGATGAGTCTAAATAATCTTGGGCGTGGATTTCCTGTTTGTGGTTTCGGTGTCACGGTACCAATTTCGATATGACCAAAACCAAGGGAAGCGAGTGCATCAACATAATCAGCATTTTTATCTAGACCGGCTGCTAGACCAATTTTGTTTGGGAAATGTAAGCCCATACAAGTTGTTGGTTGCGAAATATGAGAGGCAAAAAATCGTGTTAAGCCTAATTGATAAGCTAGTTGCAAACTTTTTAATGCAACAGTGTGCGAGCGTTCTGGCTCAAGTAAGAATAAAATTTTTCTGATGAGTGGGTAGAGCATGGTTTTTTCCTGTTAATAAATACGTCGTCTGCGCAGATACGTCATTTCCGCGAAGGCGGAGATCTCTGTCAAGACACACCAACAGATCTCCACTTTCGTGGGGATGACGATGTTGATACCAACAGATCCCCACTTTCGTGGGGATGACCTGTGCAAAACACAGGTCACTTAGCCGACAAATAACTCGCGATCAAAATTTTCGTACCAATTTTTGCGAAACGCACTTTCACTTTCATCTCTTCACCATCGCCTTCGCATTCTAAAATGGTGCCTTCACCAAAAATTTTATGCACCACATCTTGTCCCACACGGAATTTACCTTGCGCTTCTGGTTTATAACTATTTGCTATGGGTTGTGGACGCGTGACTTTGGTGCGAAAACGAATTTCACGAATTAACTCAACAGGAATTTCATGCAAAAATCGTGATGGCCGATGATACGATTCTTTGCCATGCATGCGTCGCACTTCAGCATAAGTCATAAATAATCGTTTCATCGCGCGTGTCATGCCGACATAACATAAACGTCGTTCTTCTTCTAAGCTTTTGGGATCATTCATGCAAAGATAATGTGGAAATAATTCTTCTTCGCAACCTGCTAAAAATACGACAGGAAATTCTAATCCTTTGGCAGAATGCAGCGTCATCAATTGTACGCAATCATCGTATACATCTGCTTGTTCTTCACTTGATTCAAGCGCAGCATAAGCTAAAAAAGCAGCGATTGGCGGCATATCATCAGCAACACCTTCTTGCGTAAATTGATGTGCCGCATTCACTAATTCTTCCAAGTTTTCTAATCGTGTTAAGCCTTTTTCACCTTTTTCTTTGCGATAATGATCCATTAAACCGCTAGCTGATAACACATGTTCAACTTGTTTATGTAATTCTAATGCGAGTGTGCGTTCTTTCATTGTGTTAATCAGATTAACAAAACTTTGTAACGCAACTTCTGTACGTGCTGAGAAAAACTTTTGTTGTAATAATTGCGTGAGTGCTTCCCACATTGTCATAGCAGCTGCTCGTGCATGATCACGAATGGCGGTGACAGTGCGATCGCCAATACCGCGAGTTGGTGTGTTGACGATGCGTTCGAAAGCAGGATCATCAGATTGATTGGCAATGAGGCGTAGATAAGCAAGCGCATCTTTAATTTCTTGGCGATCAAAATAGCGCAAGCCGCCATACACACGATACGGAATACCAAATTGCATTAACGCTTCTTCAATCACGCGTGATTGCGCGTTAGAACGATATAAAATTGCCATTTCACGTAAATTAAATTCACCATTTCTTAATTCACGAATACGATTGACAATGAAAAATGCTTCATCGGTTTCATTGAAAGCGGCATAAACTGTAATCGGATCGCCATCTTTGCCTTCGGTCCATAAATTCTTGCCAAGGCGACCTGCATTTTGTGCGATTAATTCATTCGCTGCTTTTAAAATCGTGCCTGTCGAACGATAATTTTGTTCCAAGCGAATGGTTTTCGCGCCTGGAAAATCTTTAGAAAAACGCTGAATATTTTCAATTTTTGCGCCGCGCCAGCCATAAATCGATTGATCATCATCACCAACAATCATAATAAAATTATTGTCACCAGTTAGTAATTTTAACCAAGCATATTGCAATGTATTCGTATCTTGAAATTCATCGACTAATAAACAACGAAATCGCGCTTGATAATGGGAGCGCAATTCCGCATTGGTCTGCAGTAATTTGTATGTTTTCATAATGAGATCAGTAAAATCAATCACACCCGCACGCTGACAAGCTTCTTGATATGCTTGATAAATACGAATAAACGTTTGTGCAGCAATGTCACGCGGTTCCACTTGATGCGGTTCTTTACATTCTTCTTTTTGCGCATTGATAAACCATTGTGCTTCTTTGGGAGGAAAGCGGTCTTCATCTAAATTAAGTGCGTGAATGACGCGGCGAATCATGCGATATTGATCATCGGAGTCTAAAATTTGAAATGACTGTGGAAGACTTGCTTCTTGCCAATGTGAGCGTAACAGGCGATGCGATAGCCCATGAAATGTACCAATCCACATTGTTTTGGCAGGAACTTGCAACAGTGACTCAATTCGGGTGCGCATTTCATGAGCGGCTTTGTTGGTAAAAGTTACCGCCAGAATATTAAAAGGCGAAATCTTTTCCTTTTCGATTAACCAGACGATACGATGGGTTAAGACGCGTGTCTTACCACTGCCAGCACCAGCTAGCACTAATTGATGGCCAAGCGGGGCGCTCACTGCTTCGCGCTGTGCATTATTCAGAGAATTGAGTATCATTTTGGGTTCCATGCTCATACATTATTTAAGCGACGTATTATGTCATCTCATTATCAAAAAGCGTATTTTTTATTAAGTGCAGCGGATAGAAAACAACTTCCACCAGATAACGGTATCGAAGTGGCCATTGTTGGTCGATCTAATGCTGGCAAATCAAGTGTACTTAATCGTATCACCCATAGTAAAAGTTTAGCACGTGTTAGTAAAACGCCTGGGCGAACCCAGCTCATTAATGTTTTTGTGTTAGACGAAACCCGTCGATTGATCGATTTGCCTGGATATGGTTTTGCCAAGGTGCCCCTTTCCGCTAAACAAAAATGGCAAAAACTGGTCGATGGGTATATGACAGATCGTAACTGCTTGAAAGGATTAGTTTTGGTGATGGATATTCGTCATCCCCTTAAAGATTTAGATTGGCAATTGCTTGAGTTTGGCGAGCATTATGAGCTGCCGATTCATATTGTGTTGAACAAAGCCGACAAGTTGAGTAAAGGAGCGGTGGCTAAAACACTGCATGAAGTGGGAACGGCTTTGACCGAGTTTGGTAATTCTGTTACTTTCCAAAGTTTCTCTGCGTTAAAAGGTGTGGGAATTAAAGAACTTCAACAAAAATTAAATCATTGGTATAAATTTTCAGAATAAGGACCAATATGAGTAAAAAGAAATTACAAGTTCCAACTAGCAGTGCGCCAGTGATTCCTGCCAATGTATCTTTACCAGAAATTACCTTGCGAGTGATTGTATTAGGCACCATTTTAACAATTGTGCTTGCTGCTGCGAATGCTTATCTCGGATTAAAAGTCGGAACAACGGTTTCTGCCTCCATTCCTGCTGCTGTTATTTCTATGGGAATATTACGCTTATTTCGTCATTCGAATATTTTAGAAAATACCATGGTACAAATTATGGCATCAGTGGGTGAGTCACTCACAGCAGGTATTGCCTTTATTTTACCTGCATTGCTGATTTTACATGTCTGGGACAAATTTAATTATTGGCAAACCGTTATCACCGCATTACTTGGTGGCGGTTTAGGTGTGCTTTTTACTATTCCTTTACGTCGCGCATTATTGCAAGACAAAACACTGCGTTATCCTGAAGCAGTTGCAATCGGTAATGTATTAAAAGCCAGTGCAAAACGCGAATCAGGTGATTTAACTTCGTTAACCGCTGGCGGTTTAGTTGGCGCTGTCATTGCATTATTTCAATCTGGATTTGAAATATTAACCGATAGTTTTCAATTTTGGGTGAAATCAAACACGACTATTTTTGGTTTTGGATTAGGTTTGTCACCAGCCTTGATTGCTGCAGGCTATATAGTCGGTATCAATGTCGCATTAAGCTTGTTAGTCGGCATTATGATTGGCTGGATAATCGGTGTGCCAGTCTTGAGCTGGGTATATGGCTTACCTGATGCAGATACCGTCAATCAAATGGCGATTGCTATTTGGCGTAATCACATTCGCTATATCGGTGTGGGCACGATGATGGTGGGAGGTCTTTGGACATTGTGCACATTGTTCAAACCAGTGGTGACTAGCATGGCTATGTCGTTTGCAACTTTACGTCAAATTCGTTTAGGAAACAAAGCGGAAAGTGTGCGCACCGAACGCGATATTCCTATTCATTATGTTTTTATCGCGGCATTTTTAATTTTAATTCCCATATTTTTTCTGATTTCTTGTTCCATTATTCCTAGTGATTTTCCCATCTCATCAGAGTTTCGTTATTTTCTTTCTGGATTTAGCACGCTTTATATTTTATTGGGCGGTTTTGTTTTTTGTTCAATTATGGCTTATTTTGCTGGATTAATTGGTTCAACTAACAGCCCTGTGTCAGGCTTGTTAGTCTCTGCGTTATTAGTGATTTGTTTAGCATTCATTGCATTTTTCAATTTCCAAGTCGGTTTAAGTGATGCTACTAAAGAAATGGTTGGTTCAGTGGTTGCCATTGGCAGCATGGTGGTGATTGGTGCGGCACTCGCTATTTCGAATGACACCATGCAAGATTTGAAAGTAGGTGAAATTGTTGGTGCAACGCCATGGAAACAACAAGTGATGTTGATTCTTGGTGTGGTGGTGGCTGCATTTGTGATTCCACCGATTTTGCAATTACTTTATAACGCTTATGGCATTGGCGGTGTTTTTCCACGGCCTAACATGAATCCTGCACAAATGCTTGCAGCCCCTCAAGCAGGATTAATGGCAACCGTTGCAAAAGGCGCATTTAGCCATCAATTGCAATGGGGATTAATCGGAATTGGTGCATTGATTGCAGTAATTTGTGTTGTCATTGATGAATTCGTCAAGAAAAATTATGGCACACGTTTACCAGTGCTTGCCGTTGGTTTGGGAATTTATTTGCCGCTCGATAGTTCCGTGCCAGTTGTGATCGGTGGATTACTCTCGTATTTAATTCATCAACGCTTAAATAAAATTTATCATCGCAGCAAACCGGCTGATGAAGAAAAAGTGGAAACGCATTTGCATCGTGGATTATTACTTTCCTGTGGTATTGTCGCTGGCGCATCTCTTATGGGTGTGTTACTTGCGATTCCATTTGCTATTAAAGAAAGTTCAGATGCTTTGCGAATGATGCCTGATAATCTGCAACCATTTGCTGGCCTATTAAGTATTATCGTGACTTTCTTTTTATGTGCGTGGATTTATCGCGTGGTGATGAAGACGGTTTAATATTAGACTTCTTTTCAAACCTACGTGTGTCGTTGTACCCTCGGGAAAATAATCACGTCGTCACGGTGAGCAAATTATTTGTCATCCCCACGAAAGTGGGGATCTCCATCAATAGTCAAAAGATTCCCGCTTTCGCAGGAATGACAAAAACTTCCATCTTATTGATTCTTAATGCCAAATCATTATTGTTTCTATCATGCTAAAATAATAGATCAACGGATTGAGAACCATAAAATGGATTATTTAGAAAACCACACATTCGATGAAATTCAAGTGGGTGATGTTGCAAGCATCACGCGCACGTTAACAGAAAAAGATATTCAGATATTTGCGATCATGTCTGGTGATATTAATCCTGCCCATGTTGATATTGAGTATGCACAAAGTGATATGTTCCACAAAATTGTTGGCCATGGTATGTGGGGTGGCGCATTAATCTCAACTGTATTAGGCACAGAACTTCCCGGTCCTGGGACAATTTATATTAGTCAAACATTGCGATTTAAAAAACCCGTGGTAATTGGTGATACATTAACAGTAAAAGTAATCGCAGCAGAAAAAAAACCAGAAAAAAACCGGGTAATTTTTTCTTGCGAATGTATCAATCAAAAAAATGAAATAGTCATTGAAGGTCAAGCAGAAGTCATTGCACCAACCAAAAAAATTCGCCGGCCAAAAACTGTATTGCCGCAAATTGCATTACGACGCTCACATTCGTTATTTGCAGATTATATTGTGCGCGCAAAAAAAATTGGTGCACTTCGTGCAGCCGTAATTCAACCTATTCATCCAAAAATTATTGAAGCAATTGATATTGCACATGCGGCAGGGTTAATTGATCCCATTTTAATTGGGCAAAAAGAACGAATTCACCATGCGGCACATGAAGCTAAAATAGATATCAATCAATATGAATTAATTGACGTTGATCACACACACGGAGCGATAAGCAAATCTATTTTAATGGCGCGAGAAGATGAAGCGGGCATTATTATTCGCGGGGGTGCAACACGCGAAGAATTATTACGTGCCATGCAAAAACATGAAAAAGGTTTATTGATGGAAAATGCGATGAGTTATGCAGCAGTGCTTGATGTGCCAACATATGCCAAAGCGCTTATTATCACTGATACCTATATTAATGCTGAACCGATTTTAGAAGTGAAACGTGACATTACACAAAATGCAATTGATTTTGCACAAGCACTTGGTATCGAATGGCCAAAAGTGGCTATTTTATCAGGCGCAGACACAATCAATTACAGCATGCGCTCAACCGTTGATGCAGCTGCATTATGTAAAATGGCAGAGCGCGGACAAATTCATGGCGGCATATTAGATGGACCACTCACATTTGATAATGTTATTTCAATTGAAGTGGCGAAATCAAAAGGGATTGTTTCACCTGTGATTGGAGACGCAGATATTTTAGTGATGCCAAATGTTGAAACAGGCGCAATTGTAGTGAAGCAGCTTGAATATTTGGCTGAATCACGTAATGCAGGACTGGTACTTGGTGCGCGTGTGCCAGTATTAATGAGCCATATTAACGATGTTAATTTAAGTACAGTTTCATGTGCATTAGCGATTTTAAATGTTGATTACATTAAACGAAAATATCATGAGGGAAACGTATGAAAGAAAAATCAAATACTGCCGATATTAATTTTTATGAAATTTGGATGAATCTAAGCAAGCAATTTTATCAGTCAGCAAATGAAAATTTACAACATATTTTTAGCCAAGAAAAAAAATTTGAACCTGAAAATCATATAGAAATGATTCAGCAATGGCTAAATTCAATAAGAGATCAATGGCTTAATCATTCATTTGGAAATAATGAAAATCAATATCAAAAGCATTGGCAATTTATGATTAAAATTTACAATGAATCAGCAGATTTATTTTTGCGGCAATGGATTAAGCAAACGCAAGATCAAAAACCAATTACCAATATTCAAGATCTTTATGAATTGTGGTTAAGCAGTTGCAATGAAATATATCGAAAATCATTGCATACCGCAGCTTATCAAGAAATATATGGGGAAATGATGAATGCTGCTTTAAAGTTTTGGAACATAGCTCCATCCAAATAATATGAATCATTATATTGATCAAATGGAACAATTGATGCGCGGCATAAAAACATGGCAGGGTGTTGTTCATCTTGAATATCAATATAATTTACGCGAATGTGTTTATCAGTATCAACAAACAAAATTATTTCATTATCAAGCCAAGAAAAAAAATATTGGTACATTACCGCTATTGATTGTGTTTGCCACCATCAATCGACCTGAAATATTAGATTTATTTCCCGATAAATCATTTATTAATGGATTACTTAATCAAGGTGTTGATGTTTATTTGCTTGATTGGGGCAGATTTAAAAATAACTTTCAATTTGATAATTATATTCATGAGTATCTGGCTAATGTCATTAAATTTATCATTCAATCGCGACAACAAGAAAAAATAAATTTGTTAGGAATATGTCAAGGTGGAGTGATTAGTTTGTGCTATGCAGCACTTTATCAACAAATTAAAAATTTAATTTTAATATCTACGCCAATTGATTTTCATACAAAAGATCATGTTATCTCAAAATTATTAAAACATATTAATACTGATTTGTTGCTCGATAAAAATAAAATCCCAGGTAAATGGCTAACCGATTTTTTTATTTCTCTTCGCCCATTCGAATTAATTGGCAAGAAATATTTTCAATTTAACCAACGTGTTGATGACCAAGCATGGATAAATAATTTTTTGCAAATAGAAAAATGGTTGTATGATGTACCAGATCAGCCAGTTATTGCATTTACAAAATGGATACGCGATTTTTATCAGCACAATAAATTAATTAAAGGTGAAATTTTTATTCAGGGAAAACAAATTGATTTGAAAAAAATAACGATGCCAATCTTAAATTTGATGACAAGTCATGATGGAATCGTACCAGCAAGTGCTTCTCAGGTATTAAAAAAACATGTGGCAAGTAACGATGTGACTCAGAAAAAAATTTCAGGCGGCCACATTGGCGTTTATATTAATGAGCAATCTACACTGGCCTTATCACAAACTATCTCCAATTGGCTTAAAAAACGCGATTAATGGTGATACTCCTGGCACATTCAAAACATCCCTCATCAAAAATTGATTGAACATCACTAGTAATTAATCGCATAATGTAATTTGGCTTAAAATTTATAATGATGGAAGACATTATGCTGAGTGGAAAGTTGGTTAAGGTGAGTGATAACTTGACGCAAGTTGCGCAAGAAATTATCGGGTTTATCTTGAAAAAGTCGACAACTTATGAAGAAGAAATCAATCACCGAGATGAATTATTAGTGATTCTTAGTAGTGTTAGTCAACAATATCAAAAGCCTAGTTATCAATTGCCAATTATTTCAGCAATCGAAACATATTTCATGTCATCTAATCGTACAAGATCGATGGAATTATTTAATGCAGCTAAAGAAATTGGTAGTGCTTATCCAGGCGATACACTCAAGTTTTTAGAAGTGTTTACGACGTTACTAAAATCAGGCCAATTTTATGGAACATCTGCTAATACACATTTATTAGATGAATTTGTTAAGCGATTAATTAAATATGAAAGCATTGAACAAGATCCGCGTTTTCGAGATTTAGGTTGGAATGAAGATGCTTCTAAAATGGCGATTAGAATTGCTTTACGTGATGTATTAGTTCGCAAAGCGGACGTGACGCTGAGTAATTATAAAAAAGCAAATGAGGCAAATATTAAAATTAATAAAGTTGAACTACCTAAAAAAATTAATCCATTAAAAATTGACCCAAATTTACGTGATTTACTTTCTCATCTTTATGGCGGTGATAGGAAAAAGCAAGTAGACAAAATTATCAATGAGCCCACTATACTATCAAAACCTGAAAATAAAGTTGATATCATTGAAGATTACGCCACGGCTAAAATAGCTGCACCACAACAAGCTAAACTTGATTTATCTAAATTTTCTAAAGTGATTGCTAGTATTGATAATAAATATAGAGCTGAACCGATGAAAACTAAAGATGAATCACAAATAAACAAAATTAATTTAAATCACTTTACCAATATAGCGAATTGTATCGGCAGCAAGTATGGCACTCAATTACCAAAAACAAATCCTCATCGTTTCTTTCAGGCTAAAGTTCAAAGCAAGCCGATTGAAATATTAGAAGCAATTAATGAAGTTGATCGCATAAACCCTGTCGCAAGCGGCCGGAACCTTACCTATGGGATTTCTTAAGAGGAGAAAGCGGTAGCTCTCCCCTTAAGCCGCGCTTAAACGTTTTGCGTTCACGGGGTATCTAAAGACAACTCATCGTCGACCGTTCACGGGGGGG
>CAZKUQ010000019.1:0-21661 GCA_964555965.1 uncultured Coxiellaceae bacterium | reverse complement strand
TTTTCCGTTGCAATATGTTGATTGATGTTTGTGGTGTGGATTATTTGCAATATGGGTTGGATGATTGGCAAACAGAAATCTCTACTTTCACCGGATTTTCTCGCGGTGTGACTGGCATGACACAACGTGAAACGACAGCTAAAAGCAGCCGTTTTGCCGTGGTTTATCACTTATTATCTCTCAAACATAATCATCGCATTCGTTTGCGAGTAACGTTGACAAATGAAGCAGAACTCATCGTTGATTCAGTCATCGATATTTGGCCAGCCGCTAATTGGTTTGAACGCGAAGCATTCGATATGTTTGGCATTTTATTCCGCGGCCATCCGGATTTGCGCCGCATTCTCACCGATTATGGTTTTGTTGGACATCCATTCCGTAAAGATTTTCCATTAATTGGTAAAGTTGAAGCTCGATATGATGCAAAACTAAGACGTGTGATCTATGAACCAGTGAGTATTTCGCCGCGTACGTTAGAACCAAAAGTGATTCGTCATGATCATCGTTACGAAGTCGATCGAGGATCACCTGATGGAAAATAAAATACCTGAAATTCGTAATTATGTTTTTAATTTTGGACCGCAGCATCCTGCTGCACATGGTGTGTTGCGTCTCATTTTAGAAGTGGATGGCGAAACGATTGTGCGTGCTGATCCGCATGTTGGTTTGTTGCATCGCGCCACAGAAAAATTAGCAGAAAGTAAGCCGTTTAATCACACGATTGGTTACATGGATAGACTCGATTATGTTTCCATGCTGAGTAATGAGCACAGTTATGTGCTTGCGATTGAAAAATTATTAGGAATTACACCACCCGTTCGTGCGCAATATATTCGCGTGATGTTTGATGAAATCACTCGTATTTTAAATCATTTATTATGGCTTGCTGCACACAGTCTCGATAATGGCGGCATGGCAGTTTTTTTATATTGTTTTCGTGAACGCGAAGATTTACTCGATTGTTATGAAGCAGTCTCTGGCGCGCGCATGCATGCTACTTACTATCGTCCAGGTGGTGTGTATCGTGATTTACCTGACACCATGCCAAAATATAAACCATCAAAATGGACGAATGCAAAAGCAACGGCTGAACGCAATGAAAATCGTGAAGGCTCATTACTTGATTTTATTTGGGCTTTCACTGAACGTTTTCCAACTTGCGTGGATGAATATGAAAGTTTGTTAACGAATAATCGCATTTGGAAACAACGTACGGTGAATATTGGCGTTGTGTCACCTGAACGTGCGATTGCACTTGGATTTACTGGCCCTATGTTACGCGGTTCAAATGTGGCTTGGGATTTACGTAAAAAACAGCCGTATGAAGTGTATGATCGTCTCGATTTCGATATCCCAGTTGGTTTCAATGGTGATTGTTATGATCGCTATCTCGTGCGCGTTGAAGAAATGCGTCAGTCGAATCACATTATTCGCCAATGTGTGGAATGGCTTAAGAAAAATCCCGGCCCTGTGATGATTGATGATTTTAAAATTGCACCGCCATCGCGCATCGATATGAAAATTAGTATGGAAGCAATGATTCATCATTTTAAAAATATGACCGAAGGCTATATCGTGCCAGAAGGCGAAGTGTACGCAGCTGTTGAACATCCCAAAGGTGAGTTTGGTGTTTATCTTATTTCAGATGGCGCCAATAAACCGTATCGCATGAAAATTCGTGCAGCAGGATTTCCGCATTTAGCTGGTTTAAACGAATTAATTCGCGGTCACATGATTGCAGACGTCGTGTCTGTGTTGTCTAGTTTAGATATTGTATTTGGCGAGATTGACCGATGATAACAGAACCTACTCAAATCAAATTACCAGCAGACATTTGCGAACACATCGATAAATGGTTGCTGCGTTATCCACCCGAACAAAAACGTTCTGGCGTGTTTGAAGCATTGCGTGTCGTGCAAGAACGAAATGGCGGATCATTAACAACTGAATTAATGGATGCTGTCGCTGATTATTTAAATATGCCGCGCATCGCCGTTTATGAAGTTGCTAGTTTTTATACGATGTATTACTTAAGCCCAGTCGGCCAGCATGTTATTAATGTCTGCACGAATATTTCTTGCCTGTTAAATGATTCGGAAAAAATAGTAGAACATTTTGAAAATGGATTAGGCATTAAACTCAATGAAACCACAGCAGATGGCAAATTTACCTTAAAAGAAGTCGAATGTTTAGGCGCTTGTGTTAGTGCACCAGTTTGTCAAATTGGTAAAAAATATTTTGAAAATCTTACCGCTGAAAAAGTGGATGAGATCATTGCGACATTAAAGTAACGAGGCGCACATGGCAAATGACATTTGTTTTCGTACCTTAAATTTAGATAAGCCATGGACACTGGAAACTTATTTGCAAGCGGGTGGTTATGCACAATGGAAAAGAATTCTCACAGAAAAAATGCCGCCAGAAAAAATTATTGAAGCAGTGAAGTTATCTGCATTGCGTGGTCGCGGTGGCGCGGGATTTTCAACTGGACTCAAATGGAGTTTTATTCGTCGTGATATGCCAGGCCAAAAATATATTTTATGTAATTCCGATGAAGGTGAACCTGGCACGTGCAAAGATCGCGATATCTTACGATTTAATCCACATCAATTAATCGAAGGCATGGCAATTGGCGCTTATGCGATGGGTGCAAGCGTTGGCTATAACTATATTCGTGGTGAATATTGGGAACCATTCGAACGCTTCGAAGCAGCATTAAAAGAAGCGCGCGAAGCAGGATTAATCGGTAAAAATATTTTAAATTCTGGATTTGATTTTGAATTATATTCACATCTTGGCGCGGGTGCATACATTTGCGGTGAAGAAACTGCGTTAATGGAATCACTCGAAGGCAAACGCGGCATGCCGCGTTATAAACCGCCATTCCCTGCTGCGCGTGGTTTATATAGCAAGCCAACTACGATTAATAACACAGAAACTTACGCATCCGTGCCGGTGATTTTAGAAAAAGGTGCAGAATGGTTTTTGGGTTTAGGCAAGCCAAACAATGGGGGTTGCAAAATATTTTCAGTGACAGGTCATGTGAATAAACCTGGTAATTATGAAATTCCATTAGGCACACCATTTAAAGATTTATTAGCACTCGCTGGCGGCGTGCGCGGCAATAAAAAATTAAAAGCCGTCATTCCCGGTGGATCCTCCATGCCAATTTTACCGGCTGATGTGATGATGTCGCTCGATATGGATTTTGATTCGATACAAAAAGCAGGCTCTGGATTGGGATCAGGGGCTGTCATTGTGATGGATGAAAGTGTTTGCATCGTGAAATTACTTACGCGCATTTCCAAATTTTATATGGAAGAATCATGCGGACAATGCACGCCTTGCCGTGAAGGAACTGGTTGGTTATATCGATTAGTGAGCGACATTGAAGCAGGTCGCGGCACGATGCAAGATTTAGAAAATTTGCGTAGAGCCGCAAAAAATATTGAAGGTCGCACGATTTGTGCGTTTGGTGAAGCGGCTGCTTGGCCAGTCGGCGGATGTTTGAAACATTTTTATGATGAATTTGTTTATCACGTTGAACATGGGAAATGTTTGCCGGGAACTGATTGATGTGTCTGCATTGTCATTCGAGCAGGCAGGCATTGTCATTCGAGCAGGCAGGCATTGTCATTCGAGCAGGCAGGCATTGTCATCCCCGCGAAAGCGGGGATCTTTAAGACAAATTGATAGAGATCCCCACTTACGTGGGGATGACGTGAGAAACTAAACATGATAGAGATCCTCGCTTTCGCGGGGATGACGAGAGAAACTAAACATGATAGAGATCCCCACTTTCGCGGGGATGACGATAGAGTTGGCGGGGATGACGAGAGAGTTGACGAGGGTAACATGACAGACATCGAAATTGAAATTGACGGACAAAAGCTGACAGCAAAACCAAATCAGACTGTCATTCAAGTGGCAGATGCTGCTGGAATTTATATTCCGCGTTTTTGCTATCACAAACATTTGTCAGTCGCAGCGAACTGTCGCATGTGTCTCGTTGATGTTGAAAAATCACCGAAAGCATTACCAGCTTGTGCAACACCAGTCATGCCTGGCATGAAAGTTTTTACCAAATCCCAAAAAACGATTGAAGCACAACGTGCGGTGATGGAATTTTTACTCGTGAATCATCCACTCGATTGTCCGATCTGCGACCAAGGCGGCGAATGTGAATTGCAAGATTTATCCATGGGCTATGGTTCATCTCATTCAAACTATAACGAATGCAAACGCTCGATTGCTGATCAAGATCTTGGTTCACTTATTTCAACTGACATGACACGCTGTATTTATTGCACGCGCTGTGTGCGTTTTGGCGAAGAAATTGCAGGACTTCGTGAAATGGGCGCGACATTTCGTGGTGAACACACGGAAATTGGTACATACGTACAACACGCCATTCAATCTGAAGTATCAGGTAATATTATCGATCTTTGTCCAGTGGGAGCGCTTACTTCTAAGCCTTATCGTTTCACGGCACGCGCTTGGGAATTATCACAACATTCTTGCGTTGCGGCGCATGATTGCGTTGGCGCAAATATCAATGTGCATACGCGAAATGGTCGCGTGATGCGCGTTGTGTCACGTGAAAATGCAGCAATTAATGAAACATGGATTAGCGATCGTGATCGCTTTAGTTACACTGGGTTATATCATCCAGAACGGTTGACAGAACCGATGGTCAAAGCAGATGGCGAATGGCGTGCAGTGGAATGGCAATACGCATTGGAAGTGGCAGCTCGTGGTTTGCAAGACATGATTCGTGAATTTGGCGCTGATCAATTTGGTGCGCTTGCATCACCAAATTCTACACTCGAAGAATTTTATTTATTACAAAAAATCACGCGCGCATTGGGTAGTCAGCATGTTGATTATCGTTTACGTGAAATCGATACGCGCGATCAATCTGAGATGGGCATATTCCCCGGTTTTAATCAATCGCTAGATGAATTTGAGCAAAGCGATGCGGTACTGTTGATTGGATCAAACTTGCAAAAAGAACAGCCGAATGCAGCATTACGTTTGCGAAAAGCCATCAAAAATGGTGCGCAAGTAGCCGTGATCAATCCGGTTGATTATCGATTTAATTTTGCAGTGCACGCGAAAAAAATTACTGCGCCGCAGCAAATGGCAGCGACACTCGCAGCGGTTGCCAATACATTTGCAAATGAATTTTCTATAGTCGCAAGTGATGCGGAAACACAAAAAATCGTAGATTTATTGCGGCAAAAAAAGAAAGTGACCATCATCATTGGCGCGCTTGCTATGCATCATACTGATGCTTCGATACTGCGTTATTTAGCACAAAAAATTGCGGATCATACCTGTGCGTGTGTGAGTATCATGACCGATGGTGCAAACGCAGCTGGTGCTTGGCTCGCGGGTGCAATACCTCATCGACACGCGGATGGTGCTGCGTTAAATCAGCCTGGATTAAGCGCCTATCAAATGTTAGCTAAGGCACGCAAAGCTTATCTTTTATTAAACGTTGAGCCAGATTTAGATTGCGCGAACACCCATTTAGCCACAGCTGCGATGCAGCAAGCAAAGTTTGTTGTTGCATTATCTATGTATCGCAGCCCCATATTAGAAGCGCATGCCGATGTGATTTTACCTATCGCTGCTTTCACAGAAACCTCAGGAACTTTCGTGAATGGGGCGGGAAATTGGCAATCGTTTGCTGGGACAACGATACCATTTGGATCATCAAGACCTGCTTGGAAAGTGCTGAGAGTGCTTGGAAATTTTATGCATTTGGATGGTTTCGAATACGAATCTTCTGAAGAAATTAAGCATGAAATTGCTGCCATTTTTGCAAAAAATTCTGCGACAAAAATGCGATTTTCCACACCAAAAAATGTAAATTTTGCTGAAAAAAATGCGAATTTTCTCGCGCGAATTGGTGAAATTCCGCTTTATTCCGTCGACAATTTAACGCGTCACGCCGTGCCTTTGCAGCAAGCACAAACCGTCATCGAAGGCGATATTTCTGTCATAAAAATGCATCCGGAAACCGCGCACAAACATAATTTGGCAGCGGGAAAAAACATCAAAATTCAGCAACAGGGGGCCCATACATTTTCATTGCAACTTGATGAATCTATTGCAAAAAATACAGTTTGGATTGCAGGCGGCGTGCCATCTTCTGCTGAATTAGGCGACTTAATGGGCGAGATTCAACTATGTTAGATACCATTTTATTGTTAGCTTTAATCATACTAAAAGTCGTAGCCGTTATTGTCGGTTTGATCGTGATTGTGTTGTATCTCACGTATTTTGAACGCAAAGTGATTGGCTATATGCACGTCCGCATCGGGCCCAATCGCATTGGTCCGCGCGGCTTGCTACAGCCATTTGCTGATACATTAAAACTGCTGACAAAAGAAATTATTTTACCCACTGCATCGAATAAATTTTTATTTTTATTTGCACCGATTATTTGTTTTTCAACGGCATTAATTGGTTGGGCAGTCATCCCATTCGGTCAAGGAATAGTATTAGCCAACATTAATGCCGGTGTGTTATTTACCCTCGCTATTTCATCATTAGGCGTGTATGGGATTATGATTGCCGGCTGGGCATCCAATTCTAAATACGCCATGTTTGGTGCGCTTCGTTCAGCAGCACAAGCGATTTCATATGAAATTGCAATGGGATTTGCCTTAATCGGTGTGATGATGGCGGCAGGTTCATTAAACTTTCAAGAGATTGTCATGGCACAAAATGGTGGTATTTGGCATTGGTATTTAGTGCCGCTTTTTCCGCTGTTTATTGTGTATTGGGTGTCGGGGGTGGCAGAAACCAATCGCTTACCATTTGATGTGGCAGAAGGTGAATCGGAACTCGTTGCGGGATTTCACGTGGAATATTCAGGTGTGACATTTGCTTTATTTTACTTTGCTGAATATGTGAATATGACTCTCATTTCCACGCTCATTTCATTATTATTTTTAGGCGGCTGGTTGTCGCCATTTCAAGGCATTCCGTATTTAGAAAATTGGTTTAGTTTCGTGCCAGGGCCCATTTGGCTGTTCGCGAAAGTATGCTTTTTCTTGTATTGCTATTTGTGGTTTCGCGCTACTTTCCCGCGCTATCGCTACGATCAAATCATGCGTTTGGGATGGAAAGTATTTATTCCACTCACCTTAGTGTGGGTCGTGTTAATTGCATTTGCGGTGCAATTTAAGTTAGCACCGTGGTTTGTTTAAAGACGTCATTCCCCGAAAGTGGGGATCTCATCATTATTAAGAGATCCCCGCCTGCGCGGGGATGACATGAGTCGTGGAATGACGTGAGTCGTGGGATGACGTGAGTCGTGGGATGACGTGAAGAAAAATTGATTTAAAGAGACAGAAATTATGTGGCAACGCTTAACGCGATACATAAAAAGTTTTACCCTTTGGGACCTCATCACGGGGATGCGGGTGACGGGAAAATATTTTTGGAAAAAGAAAATTACCGTTCAATATCCCGAAGAAAAAACACCTCTTTCACCGCGATTTCGCGGATTGCACGCGCTGCGTCGTTATCCCAATGGTGAAGAACGCTGCATCGCTTGCAAATTGTGTGAAGCGGTTTGTCCAGCACTTGCGATCACCATTGATTCGGAACCGCGTGCAGATGGTTCGCGTCGTACAACACTTTATGACATCGATTTGTTTAAATGTATTTATTGCGGATTTTGTGAAGAAGCTTGTCCAGTAGATTCCATCGTGCTCACGAATTTACAAGATTATCACTTGGAAAATCGCGGCGAAAATATCATGACAAAAGAAAAATTATTAGCAATCGGCGATAAATATGAAGCACAAATTGCTAAAGATTGTGAAGCAGATGAGGAGTATCGATAATGCAGGGCGTCCTTATTAAAAATGTCATCCCAGAAAAAGTGCTCAATAAACCGTGTCATCCCGCGGCGAAGTTCGCGGGAACCACGGTGGATTCCGTGCATTCGCACGGAATGACACCGATAGAGGAGTTCTAATTGATAATGTCATTCACACCAATCCATTTTATTTTTTATGTGTTTGCTGCCATTGCAGTGGCTTCTGCGATTTGTGTGATTACCACACGTCATCCGGTGCGAAGCGTGTTGTCACTGGTGGTGACGTTTTTTGCCATGGCAGGTATTTGGATGTTGCTGCGTGCTGAATTTTTATCGCTGATTTTGCTGCTCGTTTATGTTGGCGCCGTCATGACATTATTTTTATTTGTGGTGATGATGTTAAATATGGATAAAGAGCCTAGCAAAAGCGGATTTATTCGTTATTTGCCATTCTCATTAATTGCTGTGTTGCTTACCACTGGATTAATGATGGCCGTGCTTGGCCCGCAATATTTTGGTCTGACACAAATGCCAATACCTGCAGAAACCGCTGCTTCTTATAGTAATCTTCAAGCATTGGGTGAAGTGTTATACACACAATACGCTTATGCGTTTGAAATAGCTGGCGTGATTTTATTAGCAGCGATTATTGCGGCGATTTCATTAACCTATCGTGGTCCTGTGCGACGAAAAGTGCAAAATCCAGCAGCGCAAATTGCCGTGCAACGTGATCAGCGTGTGCGTTTAGTGAAAATGCCTTCTGAACCAAAAAAAGGTAATACTGAATGATTTCACTTTCAGAATGTTTGATGTTAGCCGCCTTGTTATTTGGTTTAGGCATGGCTGGCATTATTTTAAATCGAAAAAATTTAATCGTGTCATTGATGTCTATCGAATTAATTTTATTAGCGGTGAATACCAATTTTGTCGCTTTTTCTTATTTTTTAAATAACATCGCTGGGCAAGCATTTGTGTTTTTTGTGCTGACGGTTGCGGCAGCGGAAGCCGCCATCGGGCTTGCCATTTTAGTTGTGTTATATCGCAGACGACATACGATTGAAGTAACTGACTTAGATGCATTAAAAGGGTAAATAACGTGGAAAATCCTCTTATTTTAATTGCGATGATCATGACATTGTTGCCGCTTGCTGGCTCAATTATTGCTGGGTTATTTGGCCAAACATTAGGTCGTCAATTAACACATCGCGTGCTCGTCACCTTAGTAGGCATTTCATTTTTTCTTTCTTGTTATTTGTTTTATCAAATAGTCATGCGTCATGTGCCGGCCGTTGATGGCACATTTTATACGTGGGCAACGGCAGGCATTTTAAAATTTGATGTCGCATTTTTAGTAGATCGTTTAAGTGCCACGATGTGTATGATCGTTTTATTTATTTCATTCATGGTGCACATTTATACGATTGGTTACATGGCAGATGATCCTGGTTATCAACGTTTTTTTAGTTATGTTTCATTATTTACTTTTGCGATGCTAGCACTCGTTTTGGCGGATAATTTCTTATTATTATTTTTTGGTTGGGAAGGAGTGGGACTCGTTTCTTATTTATTAATTGGCTTTTGGTTTAAACGTGAATCAGCAAATTTTGGCAGCTTAAAAGCCTTTCTTGCAAATCGCATTGGTGATATCGGATTTTTATTAGGTACAGCGGCTGTGCTTATGTATTTTGGTTCATTGAATTATCACGAAGTATTTCCGCAAGCAGCGATTTTGGCGAATAAAACGATGTCACTTTTTCCAGGCTACGAAGTGCCAGTGATTACGCTGATTTGTATTTTATTATTCATTGGCGCAATGGGAAAATCTGCGCAAGTGCCATTACATGTTTGGTTGCCAGAATCAATGGAAGGTCCAACGCCGATTTCAGCATTAATTCACGCAGCCACCATGGTGACTGCTGGCATTTATATGGTAGCGCGTATGTCACCATTATTTGAATATTCTGAAACAACACTGAGTTTGATTTTAGTGATTGGTGGAACCACTGCCTTTTTCATGGGAATTTTAGCGATTACGCAATATGACATTAAACGCGTGATTGCGTATTCAACCTTATCACAATTAGGTTATATGGCAGTGGCATTGGGAGCTTCCGCTTATGATGCAGCAATTTTTCATCTGATCACACACGCATTTTTCAAAGCATTATTATTCTTAGCAGCAGGCTCAGTGATTATCGCGTTGCATCATGAACAAGACATGCGAAAAATGGGCGGCTTAGCATCATATTTGCCAGTGACTTATTTAACATTTGTGGTTGGTTCATTAGCATTATGTGCGATTCCGCCTTTTGCTGGATTTTATTCTAAAGACATTATTATTGAAGCTGTGAAATTAAGTCAGATACCGGGCGCGCAATATGCTTATTGGTGTGTGTTAGCTGGCGCATTTATCACGCCGCTTTATACTTTTCGCGCTTTATTCATGACATTTCACACAAAAGAACGCACAGAACCGAGTGTGCGTAATCATATTCATGAATCGCCATGGGTCGTGTTAATCCCGCTGGTTTTACTGGCTATTCCAAGTATGTTAGCCGGACAAATATTGATTGGGCCGATGTTATTTAACAATCAAACAATATTAGACAACTCAATTTTTGTGTTACCAAATCACAATGTGATTGCGCAATTAGGCAATCATTATCCTGGTGCAAATTGGATGGCGCTTGAAGCGGGCGAAACACTCACATTTTGGCTGGCCATTGCTGGCATCGTGTGTGCTTGGTTGTTTGTTGCTGTTTATCCGCAATGGTCTACTTATCTTAAAAAACGTTTTTCGTGGGTCTATGCTATTTTGCTGCGTAAATATGGCTTTGATGAGTTTAATCAGATCGTGCTTGTACATGGCACACAAGATCTCGGTCATCTTTGTTATGACACAAGTGATGTGAAATTAATTGACGGGGTGGCAGTGAATGGCTCAGGACGATTTGTTCGTTGGTTTGCACAAACAGCACGTCGTTTACAAACAGGTTATATCTATCATTATGCACTAGCAATGCTGCTTGGTTTGCTTGTGTTTTTAGCGTGGTACGTGGGAGGTTTTTAAGATGATGTCATTTCCCATTTTAACAATTTTAATTTGGCTGCCAGTGATTGGTGCTGTGTTATGCCTTTTTACTGGCGGTGATAAAAATGCTAATGCGGCGCGTACAATTGCTTTGATCACTGCTATCGCCAGTTTTTTATTGTGTATTCCATTGTATTTAGGCTTTGATCCCAGCCGGTTTGATATGCAATTCACGGAAGACAATTTGTGGATCCAAGCCTATCAAGTGCATTATGCGTTAGGTATAGATGGTATTTCATTATTGATGATCATCTTGTCTAATTTCACTGGATTATTAGTGATTATTGCCGGTTGTCACGCAATTAAAAATCGTGTAGCGCAATACATGGCTGCGTTTTTGACGATGCAAGGCATGATTGTTGGTGTATTTTGTGCGATGGATGCTGTGTTGTTTTATGTTTTTTGGGAAGGCATGTTAATCCCTATGTATCTTTCCATTGGCATGTGGGGAAGTGCCAATCGTTCATACGCATCAATTAAATTTTTCTTATTCACATTCTTAGGTTCAATTTTAATGCTGGTTGCATTAATTTATCTTTACACACAAACCGGCAGTTTCATGATTCAAAATTTTTATAATTTGCCGCTTGATATCAATACACAAACTTGGTTGTTCCTCGCTTTTTTATTAGCATTTGCAGTGAAAGTTCCCATGTTTCCAGTGCATACATGGTTGCCAGATGCACACACAGAAGCGCCAGCCGGTGGATCAGTTGTATTGGCAGCATTAATGTTGAAATTAGGTATTTACGGATTTTTACGTTTTAGCATGCCGATTACACCCTTAGCATGTGAAAAATTAGCATGGCTCATGATTGTGTTGTCGCTGATTGCAGTTGTTTACATTGGCTTAATTGCCATTGTGCAGTCTGATATGAAAAAACTGATTGCGTATTCATCCATCGCTCACATGGGTTTTGCAACACTCGGTTGTTTTATGGTGTATGACATCGTGCGTCACATGCGTTCATTGCAAGATGCTTATATGAGCTTAGAAGGTGCGGTCATTCAAATGATTGCACACGCATTTGGTTCAGGTGCGATGTTCTTAGGTGTTGGCATATTGGCGGAACGTTTCCATAATCATAGTCGCTTAATTAAAGATTACGGTGGTGTTGCTAACACCATGCCAGTATTTGCTGCTTTCTTCATGTTATTTGCCATGTCAAATGTTGGATTACCAGGGACAGCTGGTTTTGTCGGCGAATTTATGGTGATTATGAGCGCATTTCAAACGCATTTTTGGGTCGCTGCCTGTGCATCGCTAACATTAATATTAAGCGCCTCTTATACGTTGTGGATGTATAAGCGCGTGTTTTTTGGTCCAATTGCTAATGAACATGTCGCTGCATTTAAAGATATTTCTGCGACAGAAAAAATTAATTATGTATTGCTAGCAGCGGGTGTGTTTTTTGTTGGATTATATCCACAGCCAATTATTAATGTATTGCGTGTCACGATTGGCCATTTGTTATTGCAAAGCATTCCGCCGGAAATTGCGATGAATATGCAGGCGAGCACGTTTTATGTTTGAACTTTTGAACCTTTGTCATCCTGAGCGCAGCGAAGGATCTCTATGCGTTACCACGAGATCCTTCGGAGCTTACGCTCCCAGGATGACAAAAAAATGTTGAAAAGAGGTAACCGATGGAATTTACAACATCACAATTTTTAATTGCTATGCCAGAAATATTTTTGTTGAGCATGGCAAATATTATTTTACTTGCCGAAGTATTTTTTGCATCGCGTTATCGTCATGTGACTTATGTGTTAACACAAATCACATTGGTAATAGCATTCATCATTACGTTACCGCAATTTGGTGAATATCCACAGTCGCTTTTTGCATTTAGTAATCATTATATTGTCGATAAGCTTTCTGTACTTTCAAAATTATTTATTTATTTCTTTAGTTTTTTTGCTTTTTTATATGCGCGTGATTATCTCAAATCACGACAAATTGCGAGCGGCGAATATTTTATATTAGGATTATTTGCCGTGTTAGGTATGTCTATCATGGTATCAGCCTATACTTTTTTAACCATTTATTTAGGCTTAGAATTACTTTCATTAGCGCTTTACGCCATGGTTGCCATGCATAAAAAATCGCTCGATGCTGTAGAGGCTGCGATGAAATATTTTGTGTTAGGAGCGCTTGCGTCAGGATTTTTGTTATATGGCATTTCATTATTGTTTGGCTTAACGGGTAGCATTGAAATTAATACGGTCGCACAAATTTTACAATCACATCATGATGTGGTCGCGATTGTCGCGCTTATATTTGTCATGGGCGGATTGTTATTTAAATTTGGTGCCGTGCCATTTCATATGTGGGTACCAGATGTTTATCAAGGCGCATCAACACCAACGACTTTATTCATTGCGAGCGCACCGAAAGTAGCAGCATTTGCGATTACGATTCGCATTTTGGTGCAAGCAATGCCGAATTTGCAAATTGATTGGGTGCAAGTGTTGACGGTTATCTCAATACTTTCAATGTTGTTTGGCAATTTATTGGCAATCGCACAAACTAATCTTAAACGGATGCTCGCTTATTCTTCGATTGCACATATTGGCTATACCTTGCTTGGTGTATTAGCAGGTCCCTATTCTTCGCAAGGTTATTCTGCGGCAATGTTTTATATTTCAACGTATGTGTTAATGGCTGCTGGTGCGTTTGCCATTATTACTATTATGAGCCGTGACGGCGTGGAGTTTGATAAATTAGAAGATTATCGAGGATTAAATGCGCGTGACCCATGGCTTGCCTTTATGATGTTGTTAATTTTATTTTCCATGGCTGGTGTGCCACCGACCGTTGGATTCATTGCAAAACTAGGGTTGCTTGAAGCATTAGTACAAGCAAATATGGTATGGCTTGCAGTGCTCGCACTCGTTTTTGCTTTGATTGGTGCTTATTATTATCTTCGTGTGGTAATGCTCATGTACTTTGAGGAACCTGATGAAGCGCATGCCAATATGCCAATTGTTGTATCCTCTGATGTCATGGTCGCGGTGAGTTTAAATGGCGCTGCTGCATTAGTGCTTGGGATATTGCCAAGTTTCTTTATCGATTTATGTCGAATTACAGTGGGATGAATTTAGTCAGAAATGTAATGTGGCGGCTCAGTAAAGCGTAAGTAATAACCATCAGGTGATAAGACACGGAAATCATACACGCCCCATGGCCTTAATGTAATACCTTGACTGATTTGCCAACCGCTTGCTTTTGCTGCTTCGAATGATTGTTTTAAATTAGCAACAACAAAACTGATTTCAACACCCAAGCCTTGCGATTTGCCTGTTACTTTTCCATAAAATGGATGGCTTTTAGGTAGCTCACTCGGGTTCATTAAAAGTAATTGTCCTATTTCTGATTCCATCAGCGAAAAAGTTTTTTCATGTCGGATTAATTTTAAATTAGCAACTTGTTTGAAAAATTCAATATATTGATCGATTTTTTTTGTTTCTAATTCGACAAATATAAAACCAGGTTTTCTTAATTCTTTTTTTGCTTCTGGTGATTTTTGTATATTCGCTATAGCGGGAAATGCAATGATCCCAATGAGTAACCCCATACAAAATAAAAAAAAATTATTTTTTATATTCATATTATATGTTCCTCTCATTCAACTGGTGTGTTTTCGTATTAGAAATCTCAATTAAATTACCATCTGGATCATGAAAATAAATAGAGTGAATGGGCCCAAGTGCACCAGTTCTTGTAACAGGACCTTCTTTAATTGCCACATTATTTTCTCGTAAACGTTTTATTATTTTTTCTAATGGAGTTTTAGTTATCAAACAAAAATCTAACGTGCCAGGTGTTGGGTTGGCAGCTTTTGGCTCAAATTCATGTTGATATTGATGCAAATTAATTTTTTGTTTACCAAAGAATAATGCTTTTCTTTCACCATGTACACCAAAAGTGACAATATCCATTCCAAGTACTCGATGATAAAATTGAGAAATTTTTTCAACATCTTGTGTTGTTAAAACGATATGATCAATGGAGAAAGTTAATTTATCTGGCATGGGTTATTTCTCTGTGAGGGAGAGTCTTTTTGTTTTCCTATTGTTAAATAATATTAATATGAATACAAGACAGCAATCAAGGTTAACTCAAGGTTCTCATTTAGATATACGTAATTTGAAAGAAGAAGGATCTAAATTGACGGAATCCAGATTTGGATGAAGATATGCTTCAGCTAATAATTTTATTGCAATTATAAATTCGTTTGTATCGTAGTTCTTTATGGTGTTTCGCTCTCTTACTAAATCAAATGGAAAATCTTCATATACTTTTTTTTGACTTTGGAATTGAAATAGATATTCTTGGTCAAGTAAATATCGATGTAAGATGGAATTTCCGTCAAATGGAGTATAATAAATAAAGAACTATTTTTTTGGTTTAGTTAAGCCCATATCATTTGTTTTCAGCTGATCAATCAAGTCCCGAATAGCTGTTTCTAATTCTTCGCTGATAGGAGCAGGGGATTCGGATTCTCGTTCATGACGATAATCATCGAGTTCAATAATATTTTCCTTTTTCATAACCCATCCATAGGTTAAACTACTCGGCTACTATAAAAGTTATCTTAAATATTGTTGATATGATATCAGATAAAACCGAAATGGTCGTTGCGATATCGCTCACAATTAATCCATACATGTTGTTGTCATTCCCGCGAATGCGGGAATCTAGTGGAAAGATCCCCGCATTCGCGAGGATGACAAAATTTTTCAAGTTTAACTATCTAACAATGTGATTAGAAATAATATGCAACTAAGCGATTTTCATTTTGACTTACCACCTGAGCTTATTGCTCGTTATCCACTCTCACAACGATCAGCAAGCCGATTATTGTGTGTGGAAAATAATGCCATTATTCACCGACAATTTCGCGATGTATTAGATTTAATACAAGAAGGGGATTTGCTGGTTTTTAACGATACCAAAGTCATTCCAGCACGTTTAATCGGTCAGAAGATGACAGGCGGTCAGGCAGAAGTATTGGTGGAAAGAATTTTAGATAAACACCGGATTTTAGCCCAGGTGCGAGTGAGCAAGCCGCCGCGCATAGGTGATTTTTTGCAATTTCACCATCTTGTTCAGTTGGAGGTGACTGATAGAGTTAACCAATTTTATGAGCTCAAATACAATGGTGATGATCAATCAATTTTAGAGGTCATTGAAACTATCGGGCAAATCCCATTGCCGCCTTATATGCATCGCGTGCCAGATGAGAATGACAAAGTGCGTTATCAAACGATTTATGCAAAGCATAAAGGATCGGTTGCAGCACCAACAGCCGGCTTACACTTTGATGAGCTGCTGATTGAAAAATTACATGAAAAAAATGTGCAGATAGGTTTTCTCACGTTGCATATTGGTGCAGGAACATTTGCACCAGTACGTGTAGAAAATATTCGCGAGCATAAAATGCATCCTGAATATTTAGAAGTGCCTGCGACATTATGCGAGCAGATCCGCGAAACAAAATCACAAGGCAATCGTGTGATTGCAGTTGGCACAACTAGTATGCGTTCACTAGAAACAGCAAATCAAAGCGGTGAAATAGCGCCATATCATGGTGAAACCAGTATTTTTATTTATCCAGGCTATGAATTTCGTTGTGTTGATGCGCTCATTACTAACTTACATTTGCCGTGTTCAACATTACTGATGTTGGTTTGTGCGTTTGGTGGATATGAGCAAGTGATGCAAGCATATGGTGAGGCTGTTGCTAAAAAATATCGATTTTATAGTTATGGTGATTCGATGTGGGTGTCCAAAAAAACTAGTTAAACCCATAACTTTTTTTACATGCCATCATTAATGTTTCCAAATCTTGATTATTCCCATAAACTTTTTTAATTTGATTATTAATATGTGTAATTAATGAATTTTCATGCGGTGCTGTCATATAACTTTTCCAGCGTGCTTCCTCATAAATTTCTACCACGATTTGATTGTAAGAAGAAATTTTTGGTTGATTAATGATGGCCCAAACAGTATGAGCACGTGTGACTCCTTCATCGCCATGCGAGACATTCCACATAGAAAACTTACCTTTATATTCTTCATGTTTTGGTTTGAGAAAATTAAAATAAGATTCTAATGCAGAATTGATGGTTGAAATAAACGTGTTAATTTCATCTTGCTCGTTTGATGATAATTCTTGTTTGGCTTTTGCATTCGTACTATCAAATTTTAATTGACGACCATTAATGGTATTAAAAATAAATTCAACTGGTAGATTAGGATTCACTTGAAAAGTGGCATCAACAAAACCATGTTCTTTGAGATAACAGCCCATATTATTTTGTTCTGCAAAGCTGCGGCGTTCTTGTAATACGCCACCACCACCGCCAGATGTAATTTGACACAGTGAGGTATTATTATAGTAATACATGGCATGATCATGTGCGGCAAAAATCGTTTTGAATGTTAGCGCTTGTTTTTCTAGCGCTTTTTGTATGAGAACGTTATAAGCATCTTTTTCATTAAAATCGCCTAATTTTGTTTTTGCATAGGCAATTTCAGTTGCATCAAGATAAAACGTCATATCATTTGGTTCATAAGCACGTTGCCCTGGTGTAAACGGTGGATGATGTAAAGCAAGACTGGTTTGTCTTCCTGCTTTTTTAGCTAATTGCATTTGTTCTGCCAGCCAACGTGCTTGGTTACGATGATCATTTGGATTGGCAAGTAAACGTAAATAATCGCGAACATAGGTATTCGAATCGATACAAAAAATTTGTGTTTGCGTTTGTTCATCGATGAAAGAATAATAACGATAAGGCATATTCCATTTCGGAAGATGATGTAGGTCTAAGGAATCATTTTGATAAAGTTCTGTTTTGTTTTCGCCACGATAACTATAAGCTACTTGATGCATGCCACGCGCAACACCTTTTTCACTTTTCAGCATTCCCAGGTAATGTAAGTTCTCATCGTGATTGCCGAGAATAACAAAGCATGGAACATTCACAATGTTGGTTAAAACGGGATTGGCGTAAATGTCTTGGAACTTGGTATCAAAGTCAGAATGAAAAGCAGAGTCAACACCATAGTCATAAAAATTATCGCCGAGAATTAAAATGAGATCAGGCATGCAACCCGTTTTAGCGCAAGTATCCATCAACTTTGCGACTTGTTTTTGAGCATCTTGAGCGCCTTGGCAGCCGATTGTAAAAATGCGTAAAGAACCCGTTGTTTTGCGATTTAATTTATAAACATGCGGGCCGATACTTTCTGCTGCTTTTGAAAGCTGTAACTCTTTTGCAATTAAAAGTTTTTCAGTTTGCTTGGTTTGTTCATTGGCGAAAAAGTATTGGGAACTGAACATGTAATATTATCCTTGTTTATCTTATCTGTTATATTTTTTTGATTATTATCAAAATATTAAACCTTCACATATTGTGATTTGACCAAACGAAGAAACAGCTTATAATCGTCACACCCAGGATTCATGAAAAAGGCACATATACATATGATGGAACAAATTATCAACTTCTTTATCTCTTCTGCGCATGCAGATTCATTAGGCCCAACACCAGGGGCAGCTCCTCAAGGTGGCGGATTATCATTCGTATTGATGTTTGTAATATTTTTTCTGTTTATTTATTTTGCGATTTGGCGTCCACAAAATAAGCGTGCACGTGAACAGAAAAATATGCTGAGTGCTCTCGCAAAAGGTGATGAAGTGATGATGGCAGGCGGCATGATTGGTCGCATCGCAAAAATTTCTGATCAATATATCACCCTAACCATTGGAACAAATATGGATATTTTAATGCAAAAATCATCGGTGGTGACGGTGCTCCCGAAAGGAACTATTAAATCGATTGAATAACATAGGACAACATTAACACATGGCTGCTTTAATTAATCGTTATCCGATTTGGAAATATTTATTGATTGTTGTTGTCATGGCAGCAGCATTTATTTATGCTGCGCCAAATTTATATGGCGAGTATCCAGCTGTGCAAATCATCGGACAAAACTCCGTGGTGGTGGATGAAAAAGCATTAGAAACAGCGGCGCTTGCTTTAAAAAATGCAAATATTTCTTATCGTGATGCACTATTTCAAAACCAAACGTTATTGTTTCGATTTAATACGACCGACGTGCAATTAAAAGCCAAGGACATTATTCAACAAGCATTAGGTGAAAATTATTTAGTGGCATTGAATTTATCACCTGCAACTCCTTCATGGCTAAAATCCATGGGTGCCATGCCCATGAAATTAGGCTTGGATTTGCGCGGTGGTGTGCATTTTCTTTTGCAAGTGGATGTAGACTCAGTATTAAAACAACGTGTCGATGGTGATTTGCGCGGCATTGGTCAGGCATTACGTGATGAGCGCATTCGTTATGTAGGTATTAATCGCGTATCCGATAATCAAGTGGTGTTGTTGTTTCGCAATGAAGAAGCATTGAATGACGCCTATCGTTTTGTATCACATCGTTATAATGAATTTGTGTGGGAAAAACAATCGGGTGCGAATGATTTTAAATTGCAAGGCACCATATCTCAACCAGCATTGTTTCAAATAAAAAAAGAAACATTGGAACAAGCGATGAATATTTTGCGTAATCGCGTGAATGAATTAGGTGTGTCTGAAGCAGTCGTGCAACAGCAAGGTGAAAGCCGCATCTCAATTGATTTGCCGGGTATTCAAGATACAGCAGAAGCCAAAAATATTTTAGGTAAAACGGCGACACTAGAATTTCACATGGTTGATACCGAACATAGTTCAGCTTATAGCGAAGGCATGGCACCTCCCGATACTCGTTTTTATACTTGGAGTGGTCAGCCGATTTTATTAAAAAACCAAATTGTGTTGCGCGGCGCATCGATTGTGACAGCAACATCGGGTTACGGTGAAGATGGCCGATCGAATGTGCAAGTGCGTTTGAGCGGTTCAGGCGATAGTTTATTTACGAAAGTGACTGCTGAAAGTATTGGCAAACCTATGGCTGTCGTTTATGTGGAAGTAAAATCTTCTCCGCAAATGGTTAATGGCAAGCAAGTGATTAATTATCAAACCGAGCGGCGAGTGATTAGTGTAGCCACTATTCAAAGTGCATTGGGCAATAGTTTTCAAATCACTGGATTATCCAGCCAAAATGAATCACGTACATTAGCTTTATTATTGAGAGCTGGCGCATTGCCTGCACCTGTCACCTACATTGAAGAACGACAAGTTGGTCCTAGCTTAGGTAAACAAAATATTCACATGGGTGTGTTGTCTGTCGAAGTAGGCATGGCATTAGTTGTAATTTTTATGGCACTTTATTATGGCTTAATGGGTTTTGTGGCTGATATTGCCCTGCTCATGAATTTAGTCTTGATTGTCGCCATCTTATCTTTACTTGGTGCGACACTCACCTTGCCTGGCATTGCTGGTATTGTGCTAACAGTTGGTATGGCAGTTGATGCGAACGTGCTGATATTTGAGCGTATTCGTGAAGAATTGCGTCGTGGTATGGGCGTGCAAGCAAGCATTCATGCGGGCTATGAGCGTGCATTTGTCACTATTCTTGATGCAAACATGACAACACTGATTGTGATGATGATTTTATTTAGCATGGGATCAGGTGTGATCAAAGGCATTGCGATCACCGTCACCATTGGTTTATTAACATCAATGTTTACAGCAATTACTGGCACGCGTGCATTCGTCAATTTAATTTATGGTGGCCGCGCAATTAAACGTATTTCAATTGGGATTTAACAATGGAATTTTTCAAACACAATACGACGATTAACTTTATGGCGCAGCGCAAATGGGCTGCGATTTTATCAGTCATTTTATTTATTTTTTCGTTAGGCACATTAGCTGTCAATGGCTTGAATTGGGGTTTAGATTTTACTGGCGGTACGCAAGTTCAAGTGAGTTATGCAACGGCTGCTGATCTTTCCGATATTCATGATCGCTTAGAAAAAGCGGGTTTTCCTGAAGCGGTGGTGATTAGTTATGGTACATCAAAAGATGTGTTAATTAGTCTGGTTCCTAAAGATAAAAATCCAGCATTGATGGATGAAAAAGCACAAGCAGCAGTAGTATCGCAAGTATTAACTGCGTTACCAGGTGCGAAGATGGATCAAGTAAGTTATATCGGTCCGCAAATGGGACAGGAAATGGCAAGCAAAGGATTAATTGCAATTATTATTGCGCTGCTTGGCACGATGATTTACATCGCGTTACGTTTTGACTTGCGTTTTGCTGTTGGGTCAACGGTTGCGCTAGTACACGATCCCGTGATTATTCTCGGTGTTTTTTCGTTTTTTCATATTGAATTTAATTTGATTTCTCTTGCTGCGGTTTTGACAGTGATTGGTTATTCTCTCAATGATACAATTGTGATTTTCGATCGTGTGCGTGAAAATTTCCGTAAAATGCGCAAAGCAGAAGCGCTGGAAGTGATGAATCAATCGATCAATCAAACCTTATCTCGAACGATTATGACGTCTGCATTAACATTAACAGTTGTATTAGCTTTATTTTTCTTAGGCGGCAACTTGCTGCACGGATTTTCGTTGGCACTCATTATCGGGATTATCGTTGGTACTTATTCATCGATTTATGTCGCAGGTTCGCTCACACTTGCGTTGGGACTAAATCGTCAACATCTTATTCCGCAATTAAAAGCAGTGGATGATAGGCCGTAGTAGCTGCATTTTTCTTTTTGGTGTTATTACTTGTCATCCTGAGGCGGCCGT
>CAZKUQ010000018.1:14057-22059 GCA_964555965.1 uncultured Coxiellaceae bacterium | reverse complement strand
TCGTCGCTGTGCTCCTCGCAATGACGATGAGTTGTCTTTAGATACCCCGTGAACGGTAACAAATTTCTGCCCACTTTGGCCGCGATTAGGCGTTCGTTCAGGTAATGAACGGTAACAGCAAATCGATTACTTATTTTATTATTTTTAAAAAGTCCCCCCGCTTTCGCGGGAGCCATTTTGCACAAGCAAAGCAGGAGTAAATTATTATTCTTCGTCGCCTTCGTCAGTCATGGCTTCGATAGGAAGATGTTTATTAGCATTTACACGTTCACGCATTTCTTTGCCAGGTTTGAAGTGTACGGCGTATTTTGGATTGGTTACTAATTTTTCGCCAGTTTTCGGATTATGCGCACGACGTGGTGGACGGAAATGTAAGTTGAAGCTGCCAAAACCGCGAATTTCAATACGACCGCCTTGGCTTAAGTTGGTGCTCATGTGATCGATAACGCTATTTACAGCGAGCGCAATGTCTTTTTCGGGTAAGTGTGGAAAACGTTTGCTTAGTTCGGCGATAAGTTGTGATTTGATCAGCATATCCTTTTCAGCCGTCGCTGCCTCCATTACTGATGGTCATTCTTGCAATATAACTCAATGGCTTAGTAAGTCAAGCGTGGTTGACCCTAAGTGGGTTTTTAATCGATTAGCATCATAACTGATCTGTTAGTTATGATCAAAAAATACCCTCATTGTTCGGCATGATTGGTTATTAATATGTTGGTTATCGTTTGATCTAATACATAAAATTTTTTATTGGGATATCTTTTTCGAAGTTTGAGATATTCATCTTGGCTCAAAATCACATACACTTGTTTAGCACTATGCCAACGGTTCCAAAAAGTTGTATCGTTGATCATCCAATCACTGGTATCTTGATGCTGCATGCCGTACGACATTTCATTGCGCCAATTTAAAATAGTAATGCGTCGTTCAAGATAAAATGGCAAATCTTGGTAATATTGATTGAAGGTAATCACTTCATCATTCGGTTTTAAAATCGATTGTAAAGTATGAGCCAGTGGTAAAATCGTACGATTATCAATCGCAGGAATACCGGCCGTTAGGGTAAGTAAGAAAATATAAATAGTGATGATGCTGATAATTAGTGATGCGATAAGATTTTCAAAAGAAAAAACGGCAGCAAAGAAAATACCAGTCTGCAAAATAATGCTCGCAATATCAAAATATAATTTGGCTTGATGGGCATCTGGTAACGCATTATTGTGAGTGAAGGAATATAAAATAAAACTAACGCCACAAGCAAAAATGAGTAAGATGATATAACTTATTCTGATAGCTAAACGATTTTTTATTGTGTTAGCGACAGCTAAATAACGTGCAGTCAGAATAGCGAGTGGTGGAATAACAGGTAAAATATAGGGAATTAATTTAGATTTTGAAAAAGAGAAAAAAAGAAAAATTAAACTAGCCCATAGTAATAAAAAAATTTCAGTTTGATAATTTTTACGGTCTGTCCAAGCAAATGACTTTTTAATTGCTTGTGGCAAGAACACAATCCATGGAAAAAAACTTAAGAACAATACGGGAATAAAAAACCAAACAGGTTGGTAATGACCAACTTCTTTAGTGGTGTAACGTAAAAAATGTTGTTCAATAAAATAAAAATAAAAAAATTCTGGATTTTTTAAACTAACTAATAAGTGCCAAGGCGCAGTGATTAAGAGAAAAATAGCGATCGAAGAAAAAATAGGTAATTTTTTTATAAGACGCCATTCGCCAAGAATCATTATCCAAGTGCTGATAATGAGTAATGGAAAAACAATGCCTATGAGGCCTTTAGTAAGAACTGCAAGGCCAGCGCTAGCGGCTGCCAGCCAAAAAAGGGAGCGTTGTTTGGCAGCGTTTGCTTCATGAATAGCAAGTAAAAAACTATACAGACATGACATGAGAAAAAAGGTGACTGGCAAATCAAGGCTCACCATGCGTGCCATTGTAAAATATAACAAGCTGGTGCTTAATACAGAAGCTGCAATCAATCCAGTGATCCGATCATAAATTTTTCTTATCGTGAGATAAGTGAGTAACGCACCCGCTGTCGCAAATAAAGCATTAATACATCGGAGAGACCAGATATTGACACCTCCCATTTTGATGGCTAATGCTCCTAGCCAGTAAAATAAAGCTGGTTTTTCGAAGTATTTAATCCCGTTAAGATAAGGGGTGATGAAATCATTGCGGACAAACATTTCGCGTGCGATTTCCGCATAACGTCCTTCATCAGGTACAAATAATGGCCGTGTTCCAAGAAGTATAAAAAATAGTCCACTGCAAGCGATTATTAGGATCAGGCTATCTGTCCACCATGAATAGGCTTGAAGAGATTTTATTTTGTTAGGACACATTAGTGTTAAATTCCAAAAAGTCGATGTTGAAAACAGCAGAATTTATCACATATTGCGTTATAATAAACTCTACTTCGAACTGGAATAGTTACCTACATGAAAAAGTTATTATTTACACTCTCAATCATTACTTTTTTCTGGGCGATACCAACACTCGCTGTTAAAGTATCGAGCCTTTATCAAGCAGACATGCCTGTTGCTACCCAGTTAGAAGATGCGCGCTCTGAAGCAGTCAGGCAAGGCTTTATACATATTCTTGTTAAATTAAGCGGTAATCCAGATATTGCAGAGAATCCACTGATTAAAGAGAACGTCAAAAAAGCAGAGTACTATGTTCAAGAATATAGCTATGCGCAACCTACCACGACCTCTTCTATGTATATGCTGCAAATTCGTTATGACAAAGATGATATCAATAATCTCTTAAGAAAAGCGGGTGTGGTGTATTGGGGTGAAACAAGGCCATTGGTATTGGTCTGGGTGACAGTCGCAGATGGTACAGAAGCACCTGAAATTATTGGCAGCGAAGAAGCGGATGAATGGTATGACACATTCAGGCAACAAGGCAAAAAATATGGCTTACCGTTGATTTTTCCCGTGATGGATGTGACTGATATCAATAAAGTGTCACCTCATGATGTGAATACAATGAATATCACCACACTCAAACAAGCAGGCATGCGCTATTCGCCCGATGCATTACTGATTGGCAAAATTGAAAAAGATAAAAATGGTGGCTGGAAAGGGCAATGGCGATTGATATTGGACGAAAATCAATGGGATTGGAGAATAACTGGCAATGACATGGATATGTTGTTAGGTGACACGCTGAACCAAGTTAGTCATACGCTTTCTAAACAACTAGTAGTCAAAAATCCAGGAGCGCCAGTGAGCTGGGTCAAGTTACAAGTTAGCCATGTGACAAGAGGCGATGATTTAGATCAGCTCATGCAATTTTTACGGCAATTATCACCTGTGCAACAAGTGGAGTTATCTCAAGTGGATGGCGATGTGGTTGAATTAGCAGTACAAGTTCATGGTAATCTTGCGACATTCCAACAAAATGTTAACATCGGCCAACGATTAGAATTCAAGTCACTTGATAAGCAAATGAATAAACTAGTATATGAGTGGAAACGTTGATCAATGCAAATGCTATCGCCGCAATTAACGCTAGGGTTAAGTCTTAAAGATGAAGCAACATTCGAGAATTTTTATGCTGGGCGTAATCAAGAAATTATTTCTGCATTAAAAAATACTGTATATGGCCGTGGTGAAAAAATAATTTATTTATGCAGTTCTCGTGGTCAAGGAGGCAGTCATTTATTACAAGCATGTTGCCATGAGGCGCATTTATATCAACAACGTTCTGTTTATCTTCCTCTTACACAACTTATTTCGATGTCGCCTGAAATCTTGCAAGGATTAGAGTCATTATCATTAGTATGTATTGATGATGTGCATATTATTGCAGGAAATGCAGCATGGGAAGAAGCCGTTTTTCATTTGTTTAATCGTGTTTGGGATACGAATGGCAGGCTAATTTTAACAGCGCATGGTTTACCAAAATCAATTGGCATCACCTTACCTGATTTAGTTTCACGCTTATCATGGGGGGTGATATTTCAACTTCACCCATTACTTGATGATGAAAAAATATCTGCCTTAATCATGCGTGCTCATCGTCGCGGCATCACATTGTCAGAGGAAGTAGCAAGATTTATTTTAACCCATTGTCCACGGCATATGGGGACCTTATTTGCTGCATTAAATGCATTAGATAATGCATCATTAGCATTACAGCGGCGTTTAACTATTCCATTTGTGAAAGAAGTATTGCAAATATAAAAAGGAAAAAACATGTTACAGATTAAAGAAATTAAAGCACGTGAAATTTTAGATTCACGTGGAAATCCGACTGTTGAAGCGGATGTGATTTTAACTAACAATGTGATTGGTCGTGCATCTGTTCCATCTGGTGCATCAACGGGTTCACGCGAAGCAATTGAGTTGCGTGATCAAGATACAAAACGTTACATGGGTAAAGGTGTGTTGCAAGCAGTAAGACACATCGAAAAAGAAATTAATCAAGCGTTGAAGGGATTTGATGTCACTCATCAACGTGAAATTGATGAGGTGATGATTGCGTTAGATAGCACACCGAACAAAGAAAAATTAGGCGCAAATGCACTATTAGCGGTTTCATTAGCTGTTGCTAAAGCTGCTGCAATAGGCTTAAATCAGCCATTATTCCAGTATCTCAATCCCAATAAAACTTATTCTTTGCCAGTGCCGATGATGAATATTATTAATGGTGGGGCGCATGCTGATAACAATCTTGATTTTCAAGAATTCATGATCTTACCAGTAGGATTACCAACTTTTTCTGACAGTTTACGTGCAGGCACAGAAATATTTCATCAATTAAAAAAAATATTGCATGCAAAAAAATATAATACGAATGTGGGTGACGAAGGTGGTTTTGCGCCTGACTTACCAAGTCAATCTGCTGCGGTTGAATTGATTATGGAAGCAATCACTCGGGCAGGATATCAACCACAAAAAGATATTTTTGTAGGTATGGATGTCGCAAGTACCGAATTTTTTCGCGATGGTAAATATCATTTAGCTGGTGAAAATAAAATATTATCTGCAGAAGAGTTTGTTGATTATCTCGCTTATTTTGTTCAGCAATATCCCATTATTAGTATTGAAGATGGCATGGCAGAAGATGATTGGAATGGTTGGCAATTGTTAACAAAAAAACTAGGTAGCCAAGTACAATTAGTTGGTGATGACTTGTTTGTTACGAATACTGAAATTCTACAAAAAGGTATCTCACAACATATTGCCAATGCTATTTTGATTAAACCAAATCAAATTGGAACATTAAGTGAGACAATGGCTGCGATTCAATTAGCAAAAGATGCTAATTACAACACGATTATTTCGCATCGTTCTGGCGAAACTGAAGATACAACCATTGCTGATATTGCAGTTGCAACAAATGCAGGCCAAATTAAAACGGGATCATTGTGTCGTACAGATCGCGTTGCTAAATACAATCAATTACTCCGCATTGAGAATCAATTAGGTAATCAAGCCCACTATGCGGGCTTATCTGTTTTTTCTCAATTTAAATTTCAAAAAGCTATGCGGGTGACAGAATGATTCTGCGTTTGCGATTTAATTTTTTTATATTTCTGTTGTTGCTCGGATTATTTTTCCTGCAATATCGATTATGGTTTGCATCGGGTGGAATAAAAGATTTGATTACATTGAAAAAAACGTTAGCAATACAAACAGCACAGAATCAGCAATTAAAAAAACGCAATGAAGAATTGTTGTTTCAAGTACAACGATTGCAGAAAAGTCATGATGCAACAGAATCGCGGGCGCGGAATGAACTTGGTATGATTAAACAAGATGAAACATTTTATCAAGTGGTGAAATGAGTGTGCCCTTCGAGACGCAATAAAGATGTTCGTACCGAGGAACTTGGAAAAGGATAACACATGAAAATTTTAATTAGTAACGATGATGGTGTGCATGCACCCGGTCTCGTTTTTTTAGCAGATGCACTTGGTAAAATTGCAGATGTGACAGTCGTTGCACCTGATCGCAATCGGAGTGGCGTTAGCAATTCATTAACATTAGAACATCCGTTACGTGTTGTGACAGCGTCAAATGGTTTTTATAGTGTGAATGGAACGCCAACTGATTGTGTGCATATTGCAGTGACTGGTTTATTGAAGGAAATGCCGGATATGGTGGTATCTGGTATTAATGAAGGCTCAAATTTAAGTGATGATGTGCTTTATTCCGGGACTGTCGCTGCTGCAACAGAAGGGCGTTTTCTAGGGCTGCCGTCTATTGCCATTTCATTAGCTGGACCGCGTTGTGCCCATTACGAAACAGCGGCTCAAGTGGCAAAAATTCTCGTGAAGCGTTTGCAGGAAACACCACTGACATTTGATACCATTTTAAATATTAATGTCCCTGATGTTCCTTTTGCTGAGTTAAAAGGCATTCAAGTCACACGCCTAGGTACACGACATATTGCAGAGCCAACGATTAAAGCAGTTGATCCTCGTGGACGAAAAATTTATTGGATTGGTGCACCAGGTCCTGAACAAGACGCCGGTCCCGGCACAGATTTTTATGCGGTTAATAGCGGCTATGTTTCGATAACACCCCTACAACTTGATTTGACTCAATATAAAGTGTTGGATGAGTTATCTGGTTGGGTGCAATCCTTACAAGTAGGTTAGTGGTAAAAATCTGCGTGCATCTATGCAAAAATCATCAAAATGGTTTTAATTAATACGATTGCATATTTTTCCTTATATTAAAGTTCACAGCAAAGAAATATTTATATCTTATTGAATACATGTAATTTTCTTCTCTTCTTTTTTTGTACCCCTTATTTTTTTGATATAATAAGATCTTCAAGAGGAGTGGAACGATGCCTAAAATTAAAAAAGGAAAATCTGCTCACTCACAGCGCGAATTGGATGAAGATAAGGATATCTTATCTGTTGAAGATGAGCCTTCAGAAAAAGATTTGCTTCATCCAGATGAAGACTTGAAAGCTCATGACAACCATAAAGAAGCAAAAAAAGAAAAAATTCTAAAAACCAGCCACACAGCAACAGATGATAATATTGAGAGTCAAAGAAGCAATTATCATCCAGGTCAATCATATAATCCCACTTACATGTACCTCAAGGAGATAGGTTTTTCTCCGTTATTAAGCGCAGAAGAAGAAGTATATTATGGTCGTCTCGTTCGTAAAGGTGATGCAGCGGCGCGTCGTCGGATGATTGAAAGTAATTTACGTTTAGTTGTTAAAATTGCAAGACGATATTATAACCGCGGAATGGAGTTTTCCGATTTAATCGAAGAAGGAAATCTTGGATTGCTACGTGCAGTTGAAAAATTCGATCCCGAACGTGGATTTCGATTTTCTACTTATGCTACTTGGTGGATTCGTCAAACCATAGAGCGTGCCATTATGAACCAGACTCGCACAATTCGTTTGCCCATACATGTTTTACGTGAATTAAATGAATGCCTTTCGACTGCACGTGAATTAATGAAAAAACAAGATCATGAGCCAACTCATTCTGAAATTGCCAAAGCACTTGATAAATCAATTGACGATGTGAAAGAAATGATGGAGTTAAACGAGCATATGGTTTCACTGGATATGCAAGTGGCAAATGAAAATACGAGTGGTAAACCATTAGTTGAAGCGTTAGCCGATAAAAATACGCTTGGCCCAGAAGAAATGCTGGCTAATGAAAATCTTCATCAAAATTTAGAAGAGTGCATGAGTCAATTAAATGATAAACAACGTGAAGTGTTGTCACGTCGATTTGGTTTAGGTGGCTATGAGCGTCAGACTTTAGAAGAAGTTGGAAAAGCTGTGGGGTTAACACGTGAACGTGTGCGTCAAATTCAAATGAGTGGTCTCAAAATGCTGCGGGAAATCCTATCAAAACGAGGTTTAGATAGCGACGCGTTGTAGCTTTAATAATTTTTTGGCGGATTATACAACTCATGTAATCCGCCTTATAACGCAAATTCTGGTTAAGCAATTAAGCAAGACTGTTGTCATGCCAGCTGTAGTTTACCCCGTT
>CAZKUQ010000018.1:0-14032 GCA_964555965.1 uncultured Coxiellaceae bacterium | reverse complement strand
ACAGGCTTCTTAACCGAGATTCGCGTTTATAAATTACGCCACTTTAAAAGTCGTTGCTAATTTTTTCTCAACAGCCATATTTTTTAATTTTACATAAACAGGCAAGCCGTTTTTATATGGCGGATAATCTTCACCTTGAATGAGTGGTGATAAGTAATCACGACAAATTTGTGTTATGCCAAATCCATCAGCGGTAATAAAATCACGCGGCATTTTTTTTTCGACATTTGCTACTTTTTCTAATGGTGCTTCACCAATTGACCAGTGATAGACAGAACCACCGTCGCGCACAATAATTGGCATCACCGCATTTTTTCCAGCTAAAGCAAATTCAATGGCTGCTTTGCCAACGGCATAAGCTTGTTCTACATCTGTTTTGGATGCAATGTGTCTTGCGGAGCGTTGTAAATAATCAGCTAATGCCCAATGATATTTATAACCTAAATTTTCTTTAATTGTTTTTGCAATAACCGGCGCAACACCACCAAGTTGTTTATGACCAAACGCATCAACTAAACCTGATTCGGAAATAAAATTACCTTCTGCATTTTTCACGCCTTCTGATACGACAATCGAGCAATGATCATATTTTTTAACGCATTCTTCAACGCGTTTTAAAAAGGCTTGCGTATCAAGCGGAATTTCTGGAAATAAAATAATATGTGGTGAATCACCTTCTTGATTTGCTGCTAAACCACCTGCTGCTGCTATCCAACCGGCGTGACGTCCCATGACTTCTAAAATAAATACTTTAGTGGAGGTGAGTGCCATAGACGCAACATCCATGCCAGCTTCTCGAATGGACACAGCGACATATTTGGCAACTGAACCAAAACCAGGCGAGTTATCTGTGAATGGTAAGTCATTATCAATAGTTTTTGGAATGCCAATACAAGTGATGGGATAACCAAGTTCTTTGCTAATCATTGATACTTTATGCGCAGTGTCTTGAGAGTCACCGCCGCCATTATAAAAAAAGTAACGAATGTTGTGTGCTGAAAATACTTCGACTAAACGTTCATATTGCGTGCGATGTTTTTCAATCGTACCAAGTTTGTGTCGGCAAGAACCAAATGCACCGGCTGGTGTGTGACGTAATGCAGCAATATCTGCATCAGATTCAAAGGTTGTATCAATTAAATCTTCAGTGAGAGCGCCAATAATACCATTGCGTGCCGCATAAATTTTACCGATTTTATCGCTATTTTTACGTGCTATTTCGATTAAGCCGCAAGCAGTTGCGTTAATGACAGAAGTGACACCGCCAGATTGGGCATAAAGCGCATTATATTTTTCCATTTTTTTACTCCGAGAGGACAATTTATTGGAGTGAAAATATACTGATTTTAGCGAGAGATCAATAAAAAAATCCCCGTATTAACTGGGAGGAGTTAACACGGGGAAGGTTTTTCTCAAGTCCGTTCGTCGAGGAGATACTTAAACTTGAGCTGGCTCTTTTTTTATAGTTGTTTTAATTGGTTGATGTTTTTGATCACGGCATATTGATGGATATTTTTAAAGAATAAAGATCGTTGTAATTCTTGAATTTGTTGTGCACTAGCTAAAATAAAATCGGAGCCAAGTTTATTTGCTAAGCGCAACACTTCTGTGCGAATTTTTCCAGAAATTAACCATTGATCTTTTTTTGCAATCCCTAAATGTTTGCCTACTTCAGTCAACGATTTTTTAGCTTCTTCATAATATTTTTCAACTAACATTCCCATGGAAGGGATGTTAAAATAGCAAGTTGGTAAACGTGGTATCACATGGACTAAGGTCAATTTGATATCTATGTTGCTTGCATATTCTGTGCTGAAAGCATTTTGAATTTTGGTGACTTCATCTTCTGTAATGGCATTGGTAACTATCAAAACTTGCTTACTTTTTTCCATGGCTGCTATCTCCTAAACACTCTTTTCATACTGTTTTTTAATAGTGAAGGAACTAATCATCTCACTATCGAGTGCTTAGAAAAATTGGGAGAAGACCATAAGAAAGTAATTGCATTTCCCTAGCAATTTGAGGGTTAGTACCATCAGGAAAGTACTAATTTGAGCTAGAAATAATCAATGTTATCAATAAAGCTTTATTCCTCTTCAACTGTTTCTTCTTGAATGCTGTTATTTAACACTAATTTTACTAATTCAGGAACAGAGCGTACTCCCATTTTCTTCATCACAGAAGCACGATGAGCTTCAACTGTTTTGAGTGAAATATTGAGTTCAGCCGAAATGACTTTATTGGGCTTACCAGCGACAATGCCTTGTAATACTTGTACTTCGCGTGGCGAAAGCAAGGCAAATTTAGCGCGTGCTTGAGCGCTTTCCTGTCGTCTTTCACGATTGGCTTTATCTAAACGGAGAGCTTTGTTAATGCTTTCGAGCAGGACTTGATCGTTAAATGGCTTAGTTAAAAAATCAACTGCACCAGCTTTCATCACCCGTACAGCTAAAGGAACATCACCATGACCACTGATAAAAATGATTGGTAACGTTGGTAAGCCTTGCTCAATGAGTTTAGTTTGTAATTCTGGGCCACTCATGCCAGGCATACGCACATCTAAAAGCAAACAGCCATGTTGTTGCGGGTCATATTGATCAAGAAATTCTTGTGCGCGAATAAAAGATTTAATTTTTAATCCAATTGATTCAATAATCCATGATAACGACTCTACCATGGCTTGATCATCATCAATGATATAAACAATCGGTTCTAGTGTTGATGACATGTTTTGCTCCTGCTAAATCGAAATAGGTAATGTAAAACGAATCCAACTATGGCCATTTGAATTTGGGTTAATTTTAAATTCACCGCCGTGTGCTTCGATAATCGAACGACAAATAGCAAGTCCCATACCGCGCCCATGAGCTTTTGTCGTGAAAAACGGCATAAACACTTTATGAATAAGTTCCTTAGAAAATCCCGGTCCTGCATCACTTAAAGTTATTTCTATGGTGTCATTTTTAGTGGCGGTGGTTTGAATATGAATACGTTTTTCTTTAATGTGATTTTCATTCATCGATTCGATCGCATTTTGCATGAGGTTTAGTAATACTTGTTGTATTTGTATTTTATCAATGAAAATCAGCGGAATATCTTTATCAACATCTAAATCAATTTTTGTTTTTGATAGTGTTAATTCATTTTTAATAAGACTGGTTGTTTCGCGTATGAGATTGTTAATTTTGCAATGTGTTTTAACAAGTTGTCCTTTGCAAAAAAAGTTTTTTAAACGATGAATAATTTCACCAGCTCGTTCTGCTTGAATGGCTGCTTTTTCCATAATATTGAGTAATTGATCGCGATCGTGCGAATTATTTTCTAAATGTCTCACACAGCCGCGTGTGTAATTAACGAGAGCAGCAAGCGGTTGATTAATTTCATGGGCCATACCAGATGCCATTTCTTCCATCGTACTTAAACGGAAAACATGAGCCAGTTGTTGACCGCGCAAACGTGCTTTTTTATCTAATATCCGATCAGTGATATCGCGCGAAGCAAGCTGAATTTCGCTAATAATTCGAGTTTGATCATCAATAATTAAACGCACATTACTTTCAAACCAACGATATTCACCTTCTTTCTTTCGAATTCTGTAAGTAATAATTTTATTACCTGGGTCATGTCGTCGAGTTAAAGCTTTTTTTATTTTAATTTGGTCATCATGATGAATTAATTTGAGAATATTAGTGCCAATTAATTCATCGCATTCAAAATCAAGTGATGCTTTGCAAGCAGGTGAAACATATAAAAAGGTTCCATCTGGCGTGTGTCTTGAGATGACATCAGTTGCATTTTCTGCGAGTAAATGAAAACGCAATTCACTTTCACGTAATTTACGTTCTGTTTGTTCAAGATTGCCAAGCGTTTCCATGAGCAATGCATTGGCACCCCAAAACCCTGCAAGGGAGTATTCCAATTGGGACAAAATACTATTTTTTGCAGACACTAATTCGTCAGTGATTTTTTTATATGAGGAGGTATTTTGATGCAAAAGAATAGCGGTAATTTTGTTATTATCGTTAGATGGAAGAGGAGATAACTGCGAGCGACATGTTCCTTTCAAACCATTTTTACGAATGTAATTTGTGTCTTCTTGCCAGCGTTTTTGCTGAATATTGATTTCTTGGATGAGCTTAGGAAACGGGTAATTACGGTCATAAATAAGGTTAACGGATCGCCCAATGACTTCTCGTTTTGAGTAGCCAAATAAAGAAGAGGCCCCGCTATTCCAGTTAACAATGCGTCCTGCTTTATCGAGCAGTACCGCGCTATCCATGATCGAATCAAACAATTCTTGACTATCCATATGACCATCCATCCTGCTATATCCTTTGCGGGATTTCTCAAATCAGATAATAATAGCACAATAAAAATTATTTGATAAATCGAACAGCGTTTCTTGTTGAACTTTCGCGATGGGGGGTAAACAAGAAAGGAGTTTTCCCGCGCTTTTCAGCGGAATCCTGTCAATCGAAACGATTAAGTGTTGGATAAAACCTTCTAAATGGGGCGAAAATGAAATTACATATTTTAGGAATTTGCGGAACATTCATGAGTGGTGTGGCAATTCTAGCTAAGCAAGCAGGGCATGAAGTGTCGGGCTCGGATCAAAATGTTTATCCGCCAATGAGTACACAGCTGCGAGAGCAAGGTATTGAACTGTTAGAAGGTTATGATCCCAAGCACATTGATTCCGACGTGGATTGTGTCATTGTCGGCAATGTCATCAAACGTGGTAATCCCGCCATGGAATATGTTTTATCTCATCAATTACCGTATCAGTCAGGCCCACAATGGTTGGCTGAAAATGTATTGAAAAATCGTTGGGTGTTGGCAGTCGCAGGGACACACGGCAAAACGACGACTACCAGTATGCTGGCCTGGATTTTAGAATCGGCTGGTGTTGCGCCCGGGTTTTTAATTGGCGGTGTACCAGAAAATTTTGGTGTATCTGCGCGCTTAGGCGAACAACCATATTTTGTGATCGAAGCTGATGAATATGACAGTGCTTTTTTCGATAAACGCTCTAAATTCATTCATTACCATCCCAAAACCCTTATTTTAAATAATCTTGAATTTGACCACGCGGATATCTTCCCTGATTTAGAAGCTATCAAACTCCAATTTCATTATTTGGTGCGAACGGTTCCTGCTAATGGAGAAATGATATGTCCAACGCATGAACCAAATTTAGATGAGGTGTTAGCGAAAGGTTGTTGGACGCCGGTGACCAAAATTGGCGGCAATCAAGGCGATTGGCGTGCTGTGTTAAAAGAAAAAGATGGTAGCGAATTTGATGTATTTTATCGAGAAAAATTGCTTGGTACAGTGCGCTGGAATTTACTGGGTCAACATAATGTTGATAATGCGCTTGCAGCAATTGCAGCAGCAAATCATGCTAATGTCTCCACAGAAAAAGCGCTTGCAGCGCTTGCTACTTTTAAAAATGTGAAGCGTCGCTTAGAAGTGAAAGGCAGCGCAAAAGGTATTGTGATATACGATGATTTTGCTCATCATCCAACAGCAATTGCCACAACGCTTGCAGGACTTCGCGCTAAAATTGGTAATTCTCGATTGATTGTGGTGTTGGAATTTGGCTCATATACTATGCGTTCAGGTGTACATAAAGATCGAATTCGTGAGTCGCTAAACTCTGCTGATATGGTGGTTTGCAAAACAACCGAATCTGATTGGGGATTAAAAAATATTTTAGCTGAGTTCAAACAACCAACCGCGCTGTATGATGATGTAGACACTCTCGTCCAACGTCTTGCGCCTCATCTCAAAGCTGGTGATCATGTTGTGATTATGAGCAATTCTGGTTTTGGCGGCATTCATCAAAAATTATTGGATGCCATTCGATAGAGGAATCTATTTGAGAGATCCCCGCCTGCGCGGGGATGACATGACTCGCTAGTATTTCATACATCTTAAACGTTGAAAATCAGAAATAACCGGCCTGATGCTGACGCTGCCATCTGAGTTTGTTGTTATATTTGTTGTTGCACCATTGGTTTTAATAGCTTGTTGGGCACAATTAAGTAATGTTTTATTTGCAAGGATTTTGCGTTGTTGAGTTATTTTATTTGAACTTCCATTTGAAACAAAATTATCAACATTTACTCTAGGTGTAGTTAAGCGAGCCCATAATGCTTTTTGATATTCAACTACTTTCTGCACATCCATGACAATACCGCCGGTTGGCCAATTGTAATAGTGTTTATCTGTCCATTGTAACTTTATGTATTTATAAACAGGATATGCTTCGGTCGCAATTGCTTTTTCACCAGCGCCAGCAATGGAAATAACTTCATTTCCTCTTATAATTTCTGCTGCTGTATATTGGTCTTTACCCATTCGATGGTAAATGGCAAGCAAATCTTTTACTGGAACCCACCAAACAGATGGTTTTGTTGCCCATTGATTTTTTTCTACATTAACCAAAATATCAATACCCATATCAGCAACATCTTCTGCTTTTGTTTTATCACCTTTAAAATCGTACTTTGCAATTTCAGGATAAAAAGTCCAATGCGTTACCTCATCAGAAATACGATGTGTCGCCACACCAAATAAAAACGCAACCAAAGGTGGATTTTGTTGTGCAGGATAAGGATATTTTTCACGCAAATAATCAGAGAAAGCATATACAAATGGATCCCAGTGCGAATCTTCGCCGTAGCCCGTATTTGCTATATATCCTGAGTCAGGATAGTAAGCCCCTACAAGATAGGCATCCATATTTTGATAGATCACATCGCGTAATTGAGGGGGAAGCTGTTTGACTGCTTCTTTGGCAATAAACATATGAGTAATACCGCCAGCTGCAAAAGCAGTTGAAACAAATTGAGATACTAATAGCGTTATTAAGATAATTATTTTTCTCATGAATGGCCTCGTGATTTGATGTAATTTTTTAAACAATTTTTCATGTCATAAGTAAAATTAACGATTCTTTAACAGCTTTTTTTAATTGTATAGAACCTAAAAAACCACATTTGCTTCGAATACGCTCTTGTATTTGCCTCGTTTTTTTACTGTAGCATTGGATTAGCTTTTTGTGTTCCTTTGAAGGCAATTTTTTTCCGTGTGTGCTTTTTATTATAATCCTTGATAAAATGCACTTTAATTTCGCAAATTCAATGACGAGTGCTATCTGAGGTATTCCTTCATTTAATCAGCAAAAATAGCGAAATGCAATATTATTTAATCGCAAGGCAGTGCATGAGAGGGATGAGCAGGCTTATTTATTTTAATTATAATTGTGACAACGGTTATATTTTTAGCGAAGTTTTTAAGAGAGTGATTAAGATGACGGAAAAGAAATTTAAAAATATTACGATTTACACGCATACAAAATACGTACCAGAACAATCTGACCCAGGACATCAAAAATTTGTTTGGTCATATGAAATTACTATTAACAATCAAAGTGAAGAAATCATCCAATTATTAAATCGCTATTGGCGCATTACCGATATGACTGGAAAAATCGATGAGATTCGTGGGGCAGGTGTGGTGGGATTGCAGCCGCTTATTAAACCCAGTAAACAATTTACCTACACGAGTTATTGTCAATTATTAACACCACAAGGCACGATGGAAGGGCGCTATGAAATGCAAAATTTAGAAGAAGAACATTTTGAAGTGACAATTCCAAAATTTATTTTAAGTGCGCCAACTTCTGTTACCAGTACGTTTAAATCGAGACTACATTAATGACATTAACTGAATTACGCTATGTGATTGCGCTTGCGCATGAAAAACATTTTGGTCGTGCAGCAAAAGTATGTCATGTGAGTCAACCAACATTGAGTGTGGCAATTAATAAATTAGAAGAAGAATTAGGCGTGGCCATTTTTGAGCGCGACCGAAATAATGTTCGTTTAACTGAATTAGGTAAACAAATTGTTGTGCAATCACAACGTGTGTTAGATCAAGCAAATCAAATTCGTGAAATTGCAGAACAAGGTGTTTCGCAATTAACTACGCCTTTAAAAGTTGGTGCGATTTATACATTAGGCCCATACTTGTTTCCTAATTTAATTCCAAAATTAAAAAAAGTTGCACCGAATATGCCGCTTATTGTGCAAGAAGATTATACGGCAAATTTACGCGCGAAATTAGTTCAAGGTGAACTAGATGCAATTTTTATTTCATTACCATTTACTGAAACAGGCGTTGTGACTAAATCTTTATATGATGAGCCATTCGTTGTGTTGATGCGAAAAGACCATCCACTAAGTAAAAAAGAAAATATCAAAGCCAGTGATTTGTCGGGTGATGAAGTATTATTGCTTGGCGAAGATCATTGTTTTCGTGATCAAGTGATTGATGCTTGTCCGCAATGTTACGCGCGAATTGGTGAGATTCAAAAAACACTGGAGGGCACATCGCTAGAAACATTGCGACACATGGTGGCTTCTGGTATGGGTGTAACAGTCTTGCCAAGTTCTGCTACGCAAATTCAATATTACAAATCAATTTTATGTACTAAACCGTTTGCAGGCAAAGTGCCGCAGCGCCGCATCGCACTGGCTTGGCGCGTGAGTTTTACGCGGCCTAAAGCAATTGGCGCGCTGATTGAAGCTTTGCAATTAAGCACGATGCAAGGTGTTTGTTTGCTTCCTTAATAGATATTATCTATCAAAAGAATAAATATAATTAATTATTTTAATCAACCGAAATAAGCCATGATCATTCCTCAAAATTAAAAATGGGGATTGGCATGATGCATGCATTTTTTAAAACACCACAAACTGAATTACTTGTGCGACATAAAGAATATATTGAATCACGATTAGCATTGATTTTATTGAAAGTGGCAAAGCATTTTTCAGCTGTCAAACAACTATCGCAAGCCATCATTAAATATTTAGAGAATGATAAGAATAAAATATTAAAAATCATCCACGAAGATTTAAAAATAAAACGAGAATTATACGATAAAAAATATTTCGGACATTTACGAGCGGATGATCAGGAATTAACTGATCAGCATATTTATCAAGATATGCTATTTACTTTAAAAAATGATTGGTCATTTCTCGATAAAATCATGCAAATTCACTGTGTTTTTATTTATAGAATTTACCCTTTATTGACTCAAAATAAAATTAATTCAAATCCTATTCCTGGTAATATTCGTGGACGCGTGGAAAAGATTAATTATGTGGAACGATATTCAGAGTTGTTTGGTATTACTAAACATCCAGTTTTCACAAAATTATTGTCAGTGAAATCTTATCCGCATGTAAGAGCAATGGAGGGTTTTGAACCTGATTTTGTTTCAACAATTCATGAATTACGAAAACAAAATCTCCCATTTGCTTCTGGTTTATCAGGACACACAGTTACATTAATGACTGGTATGCTGCAAATATTATCGATACATAATGATGAGCTCATTAAAGAATACGCATTAGCCTGTTTTGCATTTTTAACAGCAGGTGGTCATCATACATTTCATGAGGTGATGTTTGGTGTATATCATGCAATGAATTTATCGTTTGAAATAAAAAATTATGCGGATTATTTCCCACAATCATTCAAATCTTCGCGTTTGATACAAAGTTTGTGTGATGAATTTCCGCAATATTTTAGCACCGATGAGCGTATATTGTTGCATTTCAAATGATGATGTGTTGCGCCAATCATGATTAAACGTTGCATTTAATTGTTTAACGATATTTACATTATGTGTGATGACTGATAATTCTCGATTATTTTCCAGTGATGCGCGCGTGAAATTAATTGAGCCTATCATGGCGCTGGTATTATTAATAATGATGACTTTTGCGTGAATATATAATTGCTTGCTTTGTTTTATTTCAATGCCCGCGTGACGCATAAAATCAGCTTGTTTTTGTGGGATTTTTGCTGAAGTTAATATTTTAATATGGGCGCCATTTCGTGCAGCTTTGGCTAAGGCACCAATGATTTTGTCATCATTAATTGATTGTGCATAAACATTAATTGAATGTGTTGCAGTCTTAATAAGTGCTAAAATTTTTTGTCTACTATTGTCTGGACTGACCACTAAATCAGCGCTGGTTTCATGAATAGGAACATGATTCCAATCAGCAGAAAAAATATTTTTAATGGCATTCACTTGCTTTTTTTCATCAATGTTTAAAGCAAAATTTCTCTGATTTTTGAATGAAGAATGAGTGAAATTGAACGTCATTACTAATGCATTTTTATCATCAATGATCAATGTTTTTTGATGAACTAAACGAAATGGTGGAATGGAATTTTGCCAATCAATATGATTTTTTTTCAATAAAAAAATCGTTTTTTTGTTTTCATTTTGTGTTTTATATGGGCTTTGTTCGAGGATAATTTTAAGTGATTTTCCACGCTCATGTTGCTTTAATAAGGCATTTAATAGTGTCTCATCAGTGAATCCATACATCACTAAACTAATCGAATGCTGCGCTTGATTAAGCAGATCCACAATTGGTTTTCGGCCCATATCAGGCTCAATAATGAGTTGATCTGCGTACGAAAATGAAGTGAAAAGAAATAAAAAAATGAACAGAAAACTACGAACCCACATTAAAAATATCTCTGCCCGTTAATGCGTGAGCTAATGTGCTGCTGTCAATATATTCTAATTCACTGCCAATTGGCACCCCATGTGCAATACGTGTGACTTTAATTTTATATTGCTTGGCTAATTCAGAAATATAATGTGCAGTTGCTTCACCTTCGACAGTTGGATTCGTGGCAAGAATGGCCTCATGAATGTCGTTATTTTCAAAATGCAAACGTAATTGTGGAATGCCAATTTCTTCTGGGCCAATGCCATCTAATGGTGAAAGTCGTCCCATTAATACAAAATATTTACCACGATAACTGCCAGTTTGTTCAATGGCTGCCACATCAACTGGATTTTCCACAATGCAAAGTAAGGTGTGATCGCGATGTAATGAAGCACAGATTTCACAAATAGCAACTTCACTAAAAATACGACATTGTTGGCAATGTTGAATGAGCTCCATTGCCTCCATCAAATTTTTTGCTAAGCGTTTACCATTATCGCGACCACGCGTGAGCAGTTGCAATGCCATACGCTGAGCGGTTTTCGGCCCAACGCCTGGCAGGCAGCGTAGCGATTCAATTAATTGTTCTAGTAATGGGCTAAAGCGCATATTACTTGGTGATATCGCCTAATCCATCAGGCAGTTTCATGCCAGCAAGACCGCCCATTTTGTCACGTAAATTTCTTTCAATTTTATCAGTTGCATCATTGATGGCTGCTGCAATTAAATCTTCGATAATGGATTTTTCTTCTTTCAATAAATTGGGATCCAGCAATACTTTTTTCGCATAATGCTGACCAGTCATCGTGATTTTTACCGCACCGCCGCCGGATTGACCAATCACTTCCATTTCTGATACTTGTTTTTGAATATCTTGCAGCTTTTTCTGCATTTCTTGCGCGCGTTTCATGATGTCATTCAAACCAATTTTATCATTTGTAGGTTTATTCATTTCGCAACTCCGTTATATAAATTTCCGGCATTTTAACAAACTTATTTTACTTCGTCATTATGTAATCAGCGCCACTTCAACGGTTGCATCATACATTTCAATTAATTTTTTAACTTTAGGATCATCCATGATGGTTTGTTTCGCTTGTGCAAGATGAGAATTGCGTTCTTGTGTATTTTGCTTTTGGGGTGTCACAATTTCTTGCGTGGTGATATGAATGTCAAGCGACATTTTTTCTTGAAAGTGTCGTGTTAAGGCTTCCTCAATGCGTTCTTTCAGCTTTTGGTTTAGCATGGGCTGATGTTGCGCAGCTAACTTTAATTCAACTTTATTATTAGAAATTTTCTGCAAAGAACAATTGGCAGCAAGCGCATGAGCCATGCCAGTTAATTCAAGTTTAGGCAAAATATCGCGCCATTCAGCCATATTGACAGCAGCGATAGCTGGTTCTGATTTTTTCGGTTTAAGTTCAGTTGTTGTTTCATTTTTAATGACGGCGGTTTTTTCATGTGTAGATGTTGGTTGCTGCACAGCATTTGGTTTGAATGCCAGCATGCGTAACATGGTCATTTCAAATCCCGATTGAGCGGATGGTGAGTAAGCAAGATCACGCCGGCCGAGCAGTGCGATTTGATAATAAAGCTGCACATCTTCCGGGGTGAATTGATTAGCAAGTGCTGCAATGTTTGGTTCGATCGCAATCGCATTTGGAACAATTTGTGCAATGGCTATTTTATGCAGCATGCTGATCATTTCTTCTAAAATTTGTTTGAAATCAGGTGCGCGTTCAGCCAGTTGTTTGATAGTAGCAAACAATGTTTCGCCATTTCGCTCGGCTAATTTTTCTAATAAAGGCAAAATATCGTCTTGTGCCATGCAGCCTAACATGTTGTTAACATCAGCTTGATTAACAGCGCCATTTCCATAAGCAATGGCTTGATCCAACAAACTTAAACCATCACGCATACTGCCATCAGCTGCTTTTGCTAAGGTATTAATAGCTGAAACTTCATGTTGAATATTTTCTGTCGTGCAAATAAATGCTAATCGGTTTGCAATAATTTCAGGTGTAATTGCTTTTAAATGGAACTGCAAACAGCGTGATAAAATAGTAATTGGCAAACGCTTGGGATCAGTAGTTGCTAATAAAAATTTTACATGTTCTGGCGGCTCTTCCAGTGTTTTAAGCAATGCGTTAAAGCTGTGCGTTGATAACATGTGCACTTCATCAATGAGATAAATTTTATATCGGCCTTGTGAGGGTGGATAAAGAATGTTGTCTAACAATTCGCGAGTATCTTCCACTTTCGTGCGTGAAGCAGCATCCACTTCATATAAATCTAAGAATTGTCCTGCGTCGATTGCTTGGCAAGTAGGGCAGGTGCCACAGGGATTGGAAGTAATATTGGTTTCGCAGCTTAAGCATTTTGCTAAAATGCGAGCGACAGTTGTTTTGCCAACACCACGCGTGCCCGTGAATAAATAAGCATGATGTAAACGCTTTTGTTCAAGGGCATTGGTTAGCATGCGCACAATGTGTTCTTGTCCAACCATGTCTTGAAAATTGCGTGGGCGCCATTTGCGTGCTAAGACTTGATAGCTCATTTTTCATTCCCTTAGACAAATATCAAAGTGCGATTATCTTATCGTCAATTCTGTCTTAATAAAAATGATTATTTTTGTGAATTTAATGAAGCCTTGCTAGTATATATTACGTATCATAGTGTATAATTATGTATATATTGTATAGAGGAGTATCAAATATGGCGATCGCACTTAGATTACCGCCTGAATTAGATAAAAGGCTCACAGCTCTTTCAAAAAAAACCCATCGTTCAAAAAGTTATTATGCAAGAGAGGCAATTGAGCATTATATCGAAGAATTAGAAGACTATTACCTTGGGATGGCCGTGTTAGAAAATCCTGGAAAGATTTACACATTAGAAGAAGTGGAGAAAATGTGTGGCTTGGAAAATAAAGATAAGTGAATTTGCCTTAAAGCAAATTAAAAAACTAGATAAAGCAATTGCCAAAAAAATACTGACCTATTTGAAAGAGCGTATTGCATCGCAAAAAGATCCTCGTGTATTGGGAAAACCACTTTTACATGACAAAAGTGGTTTGTGGCGTTATCGAGTTGAGAATTATCGTATTATTTGCAAAATAGAAGATAACGAACTTGTGGTGCTGGTATTAAGGCTTGGGCATCGAAAAGAAATTTATGAGTGATTTTATAAACAGATAGCAGCGAACACCAGCCACACTCACGCACACGCATCAGTCGCTACCGTTGCTTCCTTCCGGACCTGGCGGGGTTCACCACCTATCGTTGCGAAGGGACCAATGCTCGCTGCTATCAGTTCACAAATTTAATTCTACGGAGAGAGAGGGATTCGAACCCTCGATACGTCGTTAAACGTATACACGCTTTCCAGGCGTGCTCCTTCGACCGCTCGGACATCTCTCCTCGCACATCTTTCTGCGCAGGGTAAACTAGATTGCATCCGTGTGCAATGTAAAATTTAGCGCCCCA